>NZ_JBJLSF010000002.1:0-147598 GCF_050871885.1 Kineococcus aridisoli
GGTCACCGCACGTGCGGTGACCCGGCCCTCCTGCGCGTCTGGGACCTGGTCGGTCAGGACCGCACGAGGCGGGCGATGGCGTCGGAGGCCTCCTTGACCTTGGCGTCGGCGGCCTCACCGCCCTGGCGGGCGGCGTCGACGACGCAGTGCGCCAGGTGGTCGTCCAGCAGCTGCAGCGCCACCGCCTGCAGGGCCTTGGTGGCCGCGGACACCTGCGTGAGCACGTCGATGCAGTAGGTGTCCTCCTCGACCATGCGGTGCAGGCCGCGGACCTGGCCCTCGATGCGGCGCAGGCGCTTGAGCACCTGCTCCTTGTCGCTGTCGTAACCGACCACGTCCGCCTCCTCCTGCTCTCCCGCGCCCGCGGGGCACCGGCGTCAACGCCGCCGTGCGGCGGCCCCTTCCCCTTCGACTGTACCCGCAGGGGGTACTGAGAGCACCCGCCTGCGGCGACACGCACGCTGTGGGAGGAACACCCTGGGAGGGTATAACGTTCTTGGTACGGGTACCCCCTACGGGTACCAATCGATGACCGGGGACACCCTGAGGAGGACGTCGTCATGAGCACGATCGAGTACCGGGTGAGCGGCATGACCTGCGGGCACTGCGAGACGTCGGTGCGCGAGGAGGTCGAGCAGGTCCCGGGCGTCACCGGCATCGAGGTGAGCGCCCAGAGCGGCACGCTCGTCGTGACGGGCTCGCAGCCGGTCGACGACGCCGCGGTCCTGGCCGCGGTCGAGGAGGCCGGCTACTCGGCGGTGCGCGTCTGATGAACGCCGCGGGACGGCTCGCCTCCTACGCCACCGGCCTGGCCGTGGTCTTCGGCGGCTCGTTCGCCGCAGCGTCGGCTGTCGTCCCCGACAGCGCCTCCGCCGAGTGGCGGAGGAGCACCGCCGTCACCGGGCACCCCACCACCGGGCACCCCACCACCGAGCCCACCACCAGCGAGCCCGCCGGTGACGGGGCGGCGCTGCCGGGCCTGTCGCAGGCGCAGGACGGCTACGTCCTCTCCCCGGTCAGCGCGCCGGCGGCGGTCGGTGCAGCCGGTGACCTCTCGTTCCAGGTCCTGAACCCCACGGGCGCGCCGCTGGTGGACTACACCCGCTCCCACGAGGAGGACCTGCACCTGATCGTGGTGCGCTCGGACGGGACCGGCTTCCGGCACGTGCACCCCGCCCTGGACCCCGCGACGGGCACCTGGTCGCTGCCGTGGACGTGGGACGCGGCGGGCACGTACCGGGTGTTCGCCGACTTCACCCCCGCCGAGGGCTCCTCGGGGCTGACACTGACCCGCACGCTCGACGTCGCGGGCGCCTTCACCCCCACCCCGCCGACGGCGACGAGCACGCGGGACGAGGCCGGCGGCTTCACCGCCACCCTCCAGGGGAGCCTCACCAACGGGACCACCCGGACGCTGGAGCTGAGCATCAGCCGCGATGGGCAGCCGGTCACGACGCTGCAGCCGTACCTGGGCGCCTTCGGCCACCTGGTGGCCCTGCGCCAGGGCGACCTGGCCTACCTGCACGTGCACCCCGAGGGTGAGAGCCCGGCCAGCGCCACCGACACCTCGGGTCCGGTGGTCGCGTTCGCGGCCGAGGCCCCGACCGCGGGCCGCTACCTGCTCTACCTGGACTTCCAGGTGGACGGCGAGGTCCACACCGCCGAGTTCGCCCTCGACGTCCCGGCCACCGGCGGACCCACGACCGGAACCGCTGCCGGAACGACTGCCGGACTCACCGGCGAGCACGGCGACCACTCCGGGCGCTGAGGCCGCACCGCGGACTCCACGACCCGTTCCCACAACCGGAGGCAAGGACACCCATGAGCACCCACGCACCCGCCGCGACCGGGCCGGTCGACACCGGGCCGGCCGTCGAGCTGCAGATCAGCGGGATGACCTGCGCCTCCTGCGCGATGCGCATCGAGAAGAAGCTGAACAAGCTCGACGGCGTGAGCGCGACCGTGAACTACGCCACCGAGAAGGCGAGGGTCACCGTGCCGGGCGGGTACGACCCCGCGCAGCTCATCGCGGAGGTGGAGAAGGCCGGGTACACCGCCGCCCTGCCCGCCCCGGAACGGCCCGCCGCCGGCGAACCCGGCGACGGGGGTGAGGAACCCGAGGGCGCGGAACTGCGGACCCTGCGGCAGCGCCTCGTGGGCGCGGTCGTCCTGACGGTGCCGGTCATCGCGCTGTCCATGGTCCCCGCCCTGCAGTTCACCTACTGGCAGTGGGCGTCCCTGGCGCTGGCCGCTCCGGTGATCTTGTGGGCGGCGTGGCCCTTCCACCGGGCGGCGTGGGTGAACCTGCGCCACGGCACGGCCACCATGGACACGCTCATCTCGATGGGCACCCTGAGCGCGTTCGCGTGGTCGCTGTACGCGCTGTTCCTCGGCGACGCCGGCGCCCCGGGGATGACCCACCCCTTCGAGCTGACCCTCAGCCCCTCCGACGGCGCGTCGAACATCTACCTCGAGGTCGGCGCCGGGGTGACGATGTTCCTGCTCGCCGGACGCTACTTCGAGAAGCGCTCCAAGCGGCAGGCCGGCGCCGCCCTGCGCGCCCTGCTCGAGCTCGGCACCAAGGACGTGGCTGTCCTGCGCGGCGGGGTCGAGACGAGGGTTCCCGTCGACCAGCTGGTCCTCGGCGATGAGTTCGTCGTCCGGCCCGGGGAGAAGATCGCCACCGACGGGGTCGTGGTCTCCGGCACCTCCGCCGCCGACACCTCGATGCTGACCGGTGAATCGGTCCCGGTCGAGGTCGGTGAGGGCGACGCCGTCACCGGCGCGACCGTGAACGTCGGTGGACGGCTGCTCGTGCGCGCCACCCGCGTGGGCCCGGACACGCAGCTGGCCCGGATGGCCCGTCTCGTCGAGGACGCGCAGACCGGTAAGGCGCAGGTCCAGCGGCTGGCCGACCGCGTCTCGGGGATCTTCGTGCCGGTCGTCATCGCCCTGGCCGTCGCCACCCTCGCGGCGTGGCTCGGGGCCGGGTTCCCCGTCAGCGCCGCCTTCACCGCCGCCGTCGCCGTCCTGGTGATCGCCTGCCCCTGCGCCCTGGGACTGGCCACGCCGACCGCGCTGCTGGTCGGCACCGGCCGCGGCGCCCAGTTGGGAGTGCTCATCAAGGGCCCGGAGGTCCTGGAGTCCACCCGCGCGGTCGACACCGTCGTGCTGGACAAGACCGGCACCGTCACCACCGGCACCATGGCGCTGACCGACGTCGTCCGCGCCGCCGGCACCGACCGAGCGCAGCTGCTGCGGCTGGCCGGCGCGCTGGAGGACGCCTCCGAGCACCCCGTCGCCCGCGCCGTCGCCCGCGCCGCCGCCGACGAAGTCGGCCCCCTGCCCGCCGTGGAGGGCTTCACCAACCTCGAGGGCCGCGGCGTGCAGGGCGTCGTCACCCTCGACGGGCCCTCCGGCAGGACCAGCCACGCCGTCGTCGTGGGACGCGAGTCCCTGCTGGCGGAGTGGTCCCAGCCCTTGAGCCCGGACCTGGCCGCGGCCAAGGCCGATGCCGAGAGCGGGGGCGGGACCGTCGTGGCCGTCGGCTGGGACGGCGCCGCCCGCGGGCTGCTCGTGGTCACCGACACCGTGAAGCCCACCAGCGCCCGCGCCGTCGCCGAGCTCAAGCGCCTCGGCCTGACCCCGGTGCTGCTGACGGGGGACAACACCGCCGTGGCCCGGCGGGTGGCCACCGAGGTCGGCATCGAGGAGGTCGTCGCCGAGGTCCTGCCCGAGGGCAAGGTCGACGTCGTCAAGCGCCTGCAGGCGCAGGGCAAGACGGTCGCGATGGTCGGTGACGGCGTCAACGACGCCCCCGCCCTCGCGCAGGCCGACCTTGGCCTGGCCATGGGCACCGGCACCGACGTCGCGATCGAGGCCGCCGACCTCACCCTGGTGCGCGGGGACCTGGTGAGCGCCGTCGACGCCATCCGGTTGTCCCGCAGGACCCTGGCCACGATCAAGGGGAACCTGTTCTGGGCCTTCGCCTACAACGTCGCGGCCCTGCCGGTCGCGGCCCTGGGGTGGCTCAACCCAATGCTCGCCGGGGCCGCGATGGCGTTCTCCTCCGTCTTCGTCGTCGGCAACAGCCTGCGGCTGCGCGGTTTCCGAGGCCTGGCCGACCAGAGCACCTCCTGACCCCGCCGCCGGCACGACGGCCCGATCCACCCGCGCGCACCCCGGAGGGTGCGCGGAACACCGACACGAGGAACCACATGCCACGCGCGGAGGACGGCGGGGACGCCACCGTGACCGCCGCTGAGACCACTGCCCGGAACCGCTCGAGGCTGGCGCTGCTGGTGGTCGCCACCGCCCAGCTGATGACCGTGCTCGACGACACCGTCGCCAACGTCGCACTGCCCAGCATCCAGGCCGACCTAGGCGTGTCCACCACCGCGCTGCCCTGGGTGATCAACGCCTACCTGCTCGCCTTCGGCGGCCTGCTGCTCTTCGGTGGCCGCGTCGGGGACCTGGCCGGGCGCCGGCGGGTGCTGCGGGCCGGGCTGGTCGTCTTCACCGCGGCCTCCCTGGCCGGTGGCCTGGCGCCGACCGGCGAACTGCTGATCGCCGCCCGCGCCGTGCAGGGCGTCGGTGCTGCCTTGGTGGCGCCGAACGTGCTGGCCCTGATCGCGACCAACTTCCCCGCCGGCGCCGCGCGCAACAAGGCGATGGGTGCCTACGGGGCCATGTCCGCTCTCGGCATCGTCGGCGGGGTGCTGCTGGGCGGGTTGCTGACCGGCGCGCTCAGCTGGCGCTGGGTGCTGCTGATCAACCTGCCCATCGGCCTGGTCGTCCTGGCCGGCACCCGGGTGCTGCGCGAGGGGGAACGCGGTGCTGGGCGTCTGGACACCCTCGGCGCCCTGACCGCCACCGGCGGCGTGAGCGCCCTGGCCTACGGCTCCACCCGCGCCGGCGAGTACGGCTGGGGCGAAGCCCTCACGCTGGCCGCCTTCGCGGTCGCGCTGGTGCTGCTGGTGACCTTCGTGCTGGTGCAGGCGCGCAGCCGTCACCCGCTGCTGCCGCTGCACCTGCTGGCCGACCGCAACCGCTCGGGGGCGTACCTGTCGGTGCTGGTCATCGGCGCCGGGCTGATGGGCACCTTCTACCTGGCGGTGCTGTTCATGCAGCAAGTCCTGCAGTTCGGCCCGCTGCGCGCCGGCGTGGCCTCCTTGCCCTTCGGGCTCGGGATCATCGTCGCCGCCGGGGTGGCCTCCAAGCTCGTGGAGGAGCTGCCGGTGCGCGCCGTCGCTGTCCCCGGCCTGCTGCTGGCCGCCCTTGGCCTGTTCTGGCTCTCGCGGCTGCAGGCCGACTCCGGCTACGTCAGCGGCCTGATGGTCCCCTTCTTCCTGGCCACCTTCGGCCTGGGCCTCGCCTTCCTGCCGATGACCCTGCTCGTGGTGCGGGAGGTCGATGAGCGCGAGACCGGCAGCGCGTCGGCGCTGATGAACACCGCCCAGCAGGTCGGTGCGGCTCTGGGCCTGGCGCTGTTGACGACCGTCTCGACCACCGCTGCCGACACCCGCCTGCCGGGTGCGGGTCGGGCGCTGCAGCGGGCGGTGAGCGAGGGTGACGCCGGTCTGCTGGCGCGGGCCGAGCAGGCCCTCAGCCACGGCTACACCAGCGCCTACCTCGCCGCCGCCGCCGTCCTGGTCCTGGCCGCCATCATGGTCGCGCTCACCATCACCGCCGGCCGTCAGCAGTCCAGCACACCGGCTCAATCTGGTGCCTGACAGCAGATGTCAGGGACCGGGGTTGATGAAGGGCGGGAAGCTGGAAACGTTCGCCCGCACGGGCCAGGTGATCCCTGGCTTCGCTGAAGCCGCCCAGGACCACCTGCGAGGTCGAGCATCAGCCTGCCCAACAGGTTCTGCCGCCACGGCCAGCCGGTGCCTGGCACCATCCAGAGCCAGGCCCCTGCGAGTACCACGAAGACGACCGCTTCCACCTTCAGGCACGGCCCGCAAAGCGCGCCAGACCCTTCTCCTAGTGATCATGCTCAGGGAAGGGCTTCGCTGCATCGAGGAGTGCTCCTGGTACTTGCTCATGACGCGACCCATGCAGCTGCAACATCAACAACGACGCTGCCAACTTCTTGACGCAGGACACGTCCGTGCGGTGAGCAAGGACCGCTTTGATCTTCCGTGCGTCGCTGTCCAGGCGCGACCCGTGCCGGTCCAGCGTCTTGGGAAGGCTCTCGACGGGCCAGCCGTCTCCGGTGTAGCGGGGCAGGACATGCAGGTGGAGGTGGAAGATCGTCTGGAAGGCGGCCTCACCGTCGTTCAGGAAGAGGTTGATCCCCTCGGGACGCAACGTCGAGCGGCGCAAGGCTCGGGCCAGGTCGTGAGCCGCCGCCCAGACGTGAGCACCAGTGGCGTCGTCGAGGTCCTCCATGCCCACCGCGTGACGGCGCGGCACGAGCAGGAGGTGCCCGGGAGTGACGGGGTAGCGGTCCATGGAAGCCACGACGGTCTCGTCCTCGTACGCCCTGCTGGCCTCGGCCTCGTGCCGGGCGATGTCGCAGAAGATGCACCCCTGGGCCGCCGCGGTCGCGCCCTGCGTCATGGAGCGACGCTTTCAGTGCGTCGAGCCAGGCGCTACCCGATTGATGAGCGGTCGGTTGCCCTGATCAGCCGCTCCCCGACATGTCTGCGACGTCCTCACCAGCCCTAGGGTCTGCCCCTACTTCGTTGACCTTCGTCGGTAGGGGCGATTGAGCCGCGTGAGCGGCTTGGAGAAGTGTCTCGTACTCGATGGGCGTCAGTCGACCCAGCGCCTGCTGCCGGCGGCGACGGTGGTAGGTCCGTTCGATCCACGCGACGATGGCCAGGCGTAGCTCCTCCCCGCTGGCCCAGCGCCGGCGGTTGAGGACGTTCTTGTGCAGCAAGCTGAAGAATGACTCCATCGCAGCGCTGTCCGCGCAGGTGCCGACCCGACCCATCGACCCGCGTGCCTGCGCTGCCGACAGCGCACGAAGGTAGCGGTGAGAACGTAACTGCGCTCCGCGGTCGGAGTGAACCACCAGCTCGAGGACGTCGGTCCCCCCGCGCAGGGCCAGGGCGTTCTGCAGGGCCTTCACCGCGAGGTCGGCGGTCATCCGCGCGTCGATGGAGTAGCCGACGATGCGATTGGAGCAGGCGTCCTCGACCGCGCAGAGGTAGAGCTTGCCCTCAGCAGTGGGATGCTCGGAGGAGGCACCTCCCACGCAGTGGGGGAATGTCGGTCAGCCAGAGGGCATTGGGCTTCTCGGCGGTGAACTTCCGGCGGACGAGGTCGTCGTGCACGGGCGGTCCCGGCCGGCGACCGGCGCCACGCTTGCGGGCGTGAGCTGAGAACAGCTTTTGCAGGTTGCACAGGCGCTGAACGTGGTTGCGCGAGGCACTGACGCCCTGCTGCTGCAGCTCGTCGGCGATGAAGCGGTAGCCGAACTCCGGATCGTCGTGGTGGATGTCCACCGCGGCGTTGATGAGGTGGGCGTCGTTCCAGTCCCGGTCGGTGACCGGGGCGGTGCGCCACTTGAAACATGCCTGCTTGGAGAAGCCGAGCACCCGGCGGGTCACCGCGACAGGGATTCCGTCCTCGGCGAGGTCACGGACCAGCGGGAACATCATTTTGGCAGGACGTCACGGGCGAAGTACGCGGTCGCCCGGCGCAAGATCTCGTTCTCCTGCTCCAGCAGCTTGTTGCGTTTGCGCAGCTCTCGCAGCTCGACGTCGGACTCTTCCGATGTCCCGTGAGAGGAGGTAGGAGCGGTTAGGTCGTCCTCGCGGTCGGCGATCCTCAGCCAGCGTCCCAGGCACGACTCGGAGATCCCGAAGCTGCGGGCGATCTGAGCTCGGGTCTGTCCGCCTTGGCGGGCGACGCGATCACGTCGCGGCGGAACTCGTCGGGATGGGGCTTGTGCACGGTGGTCATCCTTCCAGCGAGGACCATGATCCTCATAGGTCGGAGTCAACCAGAGCGGGGGCAGACCCCCGGAGTACGCCGCGGATCGCGGGATGACCGCGACGTCGCCTGCAGCGCGCCATGAGCGGGAGGTCGGTGGTGATGCTCGGCTACGACGCTCAGGTCGTCGCTGCTGCGTGCTTGTGGCGCCTCGTGGTTGTTCGTGGGCGCGGCTCACGTCTGATCACCGAGGCGACTCACCACTTCGCCTGCTCGCTCCACCCGGGAAGGGCAGGGCCGGGGAGGGTGCACAAGACGCTTCCCGAATCGTCGAAGAGCCACAGGCCGTCGTGATCGTCATCGGTCTTCAGGTGCACCAATTGCACCTCTTGCAAGCCGCAGCGTTCCAACACCTGCAGGATCTGATCGACGGCTGCGGCCACCAGTGGACGATTGAGTGCGGCGAGGTGTCGGGCCCTGCGCCGGTAGGTGGTCAGCAGTTCCTCGACAGCGACAGGACCGGCACCGAAGTAGACGTCGACGCTGCCGGAGAGGGCGTGGAGGAAAGGTGGGTCGCTGCAATCCGCGACCGCGTGCATCGCCATCTCCTTGGTGGTCACTGTTGGTTCGTGTCAGGCTCGAGGCTGGGTGCATGTGCGGTCCTCATGATCCATCTTCCCTCGATGGAGCGATCTTGGTCGACATCTGACCATGAAACAGCGTGCGCGGTCTTCGACAACACCGCGACGTCGTGGCCAGCCATGATTGCGCGTGGCCAGCGGGGAAGGCGGACGTTCATGGCCCGTCGCGCGCAGCTGTGACGGCTCAGGTGGTGAGCCCTTCGGCCAGGTCGAGGCGCTGGCTGAGGGCATCGAGACCAGCGGTGATCATGCGCCCGTAGCCATTGTCGGGCAGTGCAGTGATCGCTCGGCGTCCGAGGTCGAGGTGGCGGCGGGCGGCGTCGAGGTCGCCGAGCTCGCGGTGGACCTCACCGAGGTTGAGGTGGAGGGAGGGGTAGAACGCTGCCACCGGCCCGGCCATGCCCGCAGCAGAGGCACGCTCGTCGGTGATCGAGTCCGCTGCCCGCAGAGCCTCAAGATCCCACCGCAGTTCTTCCTGCGGGTCATCGCAGGTGTCGGCCATGGAGTGTGCCAGTGCGCAGCGGTGCATGGCGTCGCCGTCAGGACCGATCTGGGACCACAGGTCCATGAACAGCGCGTGGGCTCGATACTTCTCGCCACGCTGGTTCAACTCGATGCCGTGGCCGATGCGCGTCATCACGTCGTCAGGGGCAGGTGTGTTCGGCGTCTCGTCGTTCATGGACGCAGCTTGTCGGAGCCCACCGACATCTCACCGGCAACGTCGTGGTCGTCGACAAGTCCGTGAAGTCGCCGGCCGGCAGCAACAGCGCGCACAGCGAGATGACCGTGAAGTGCAGATGGGGGTGATTCACCTTCTGCCAGGATCGCCCGATGGCTGTCCACCACCCCGCGACGATCGTGCCGACCAAGCTGCAGCTGCTGCAGGCGTGGGTGCCGCACCAGCCGTGGATCGGCGGCGCCGACGCCAGCACCTTGATCGAGCTCGGGTCCTACCGCTTCGACGACCCCGACGGTGAGGTGGGGGTGGAGACGCACCTGCTGGCCACTGCCGACGGACAGGTGCTGCAGGTACCGCTGACCTACCGCAGCGCCCCCCGCGCAGGAGCCGAGGACTCACTGATCACCACGATGACGCGCACCACGCTGGGCGATCGCTGGATCTACGACGGCTGCCACGACCCGGTCCACGTCAGCGCCCTGGTCGCCACCATCATGACCGGCGGCCGCGAGGCCGACCTGTACGCCGCCACCGATCAGGGGCTGGTGCTGGAGCCGGCCAGGACGCACGTGCGCGGCAGTGGCTCCTCGGCCGCCGTCCCGGCTTTGACGGCGCCGGTGGTCAGCCATGACGGGACCACGACGACGATCGACGCCGGCGTCCGGCTCACCTTGCCGCGGGTGGTCGACGTCGCCGCTGCGCCGGGGGCCGCTCTCACGCTGAGCGGCACGTGGCCCGGCCAGGAGGTCCCCTGCGTGGTGGCCAGCGTGGTCGTCCCCTGATGAGAGGGCAGCAAGCGGTCAGACCACGACAGCGGGACGACCGTGGAGTCCGGACGCGGTCAGGCGGGGTGCTCTCGGCCTGCCTCGGCGACAGCCTTGACGTGACTCCCGCGTCGTTGCAGGAGCCGGCGCAGGTACGGCGCGAGCAGCAGGTGGGCGACGACGTCGCCGAGGGCGCCCGCGGGGGCGGTGATGCTCATGCGGTCGGTCATGCGGGTCCCTCCCGACATGAGGTCGTCGAAGAGGTGCTCGTGGTGCAGGGCGCGGAAGGGGCCGCGGGTCTGCTCGTCGACGAAGCGGTGCGGGCGGTCGTAGGCGGTGACGCGGCTGGTCATGCGCCAGGGCAGTCCGAGGTGGCGGGCGTGGAGGGTGACCTCGTCGTCGAGGTGGAGCCGGCGCAGGCCGGTGCTGGTGGTGGCCGTCTCACCGCTGCCGGCGAGGGAGGCGGTGTGGACGTCGACGTCCAGTTCCAGGTCGAAGACGACGGCGGGTGGGGCGTGGATGACGGTGACGACCTCGATCAGCACGGGCACCCCTGAAGGCTAGGTGTCAGCTCGAGGACCGCTGGCGGGTCGGCGTGATTGCGGCGTCATCGCCGTCCGGTAGGAGCGCGCACAACGCGGGATGACCGTGAGGTCGTCGACTTCCACACGTCGGGGCGATCGGGCAGGTCGCGATCCAGCGACGCCGCCGGTACCGGCGCTGACTGGAGGGCCCAAGCGGTGCCACCTCACCTGCCGCCTTGCCCGACGCCGGCGTCCCCGATGGGGACTGTGCTGAAGTGGCGG
Organism: Kineococcus aridisoli; assembly: GCF_050871885.1. Classification (NCBI taxonomy): domain Bacteria; kingdom Bacillati; phylum Actinomycetota; class Actinomycetes; order Kineosporiales; family Kineosporiaceae; genus Kineococcus; species Kineococcus aridisoli. The sequence goes on from NZ_JBJLSF010000002.1 coordinate 10,775, forward strand.
ACCGCCGCCATGATGTCGTCGGCGGTGACGTCCAAGGCGTAGGGCATGACGATGTAGTCGCTGCGGTAGATGGCCCGCCGGTAGCGCTGCAGGACGCTGGTCGGTCGCGGGGGTGCTCCCTGCTCGTCGGTGTCGACGAACGTGACCACCCGGAACCCCAGCGAGAAGACGAAGAACCACCGCGGCCGCATTCCGCTGACCTCCACCGATGCGATCTGCGTCCACGGCAGACGGTGGCGGTCGGCGAGCTTGACCCCGTGCTCGTCGATGACCAGCTGCGGGCGCGAGCGGCCACCGCGGGCGGTGATCATCTGCACGGTGGTGAAGACAGCGAAGCCACCGAACAGCACCGTCCCCAAGAGCGTGAGTCCCCGTGAGTAGGTGCCGCTCAGACCCAGAGCCAGGTAAGCCGCGGTCAGCATCACGAAGGTGATCAGCAGTGCTGTGAACCCGCGGGCGGTCTTGCGCGCGGTCAGGACGTGACGGTCGGTGGTGCTGCTCACGGCCTGTGTCTAGCGCCTGGGCTGGTCTGTCACGACGTGAACGGGCCAACTGGGACCACCCAGCCCAGCCAGCTCACGGCCCGGCGGGGGAAGGTCACCGGTGGTGACCCCCACATCGGCGTTTGCAGGGCGGGGTGAGGCGCGTCGGTGTGACGTCCTCTGGCTGAGCCCGGTTGGGTCACCCGTACCGCGCCATGACCGTGACCTCGCCCGCAGGGCGCCATGACCGGACGTCACGCGGCGGCGCGCGACGACTGCGAGGTGGTGCGGCGCGTGAGCGATGCTGGCGATGTGCGGTCGACGCTCTTGGCGAAGACGCGCCGTACTGATGGTGACCGCGAGGAGGGACCGGGCCGTGACTCGACAGAACGCTGGGGCGTTTGGCGTCATCGTCTTGCGCCTGCCCACTGCCAACCCCCTGTCTTCACGACCTGAGGTTCACCTGCTGCTCGATGGTGACGCGGGTGTCGCGCCGCGGCAGTGGAGCGACCTGCACCCTGATCTCGACTTGTCCATGCGTGGACGGACCATGTGGTCGTTGGTGCTGAGCCCGTCGGGGCGCAAGCTGCTGGCCCGTGTGCCCAGCTCCGGTGCTGACATGGCGTCTCCCGACGTCAAGGCTCAGCGCCTAGTGATCATCGACGTCGCCTCCGGACAGGTGACCCCAACGTCCTTCACGGAGTTCGAGCAGGTGGAGGAGGAGCACTCCATCGACGACATGCTCGACTTCGCGACGGGGCGCAAGGCCCCGCCTTCGCAAGAGCATCGGCGCAGTGTGACGTTGAAGTACGCGATGTCCGCCGATGACGACGCCCTCGCCGTTGCGGCGACGCACCGTTCTGGCACCGACTGGCACCTGACGGTGACCGTGGTGCGGGGTGAGCAGCAGCAGGCCAGCGCTGAGCGCACCTTTCCCGGCCACCGGGTCTCGAGCATGGACGCGGTCTTGGACCACCTTGTGCAGTGGTCACCAGACGGGCGTTACCTCGCGTTGCAGGTGAGGGAGCCGGACCCGCAGTGGGAGGTGAAGCGCTACGAGTCGCTGTTCGTCTTGGACGCGTTGACGTTGGAGACGGTGCTGAGTCTGGACGCTACGTGGCTGGTGGGGTCGGCGTCGTGGTCGCCTGATGGTCGGCAACTCGCGGTAGAGCACAAGGACGGCTCGCGCATCCTGGACGTGCCGCAGCAGCGGCTGGATGAGCTCGCGTGGCTGCCTGGCCCGCGGTACAACCCTTCCCGGCAACCTCAGGTGCTGGGCTTGCTGTCCGGCGATCGTGCCCTGCTGCTACGACGCACCAGCACTCCTCGGTTCCGGCTGATCGCTGCGGATCTGGCGACGGGTAAGGGACCGCTGCTAGCGGCGTTCGGGACCGATGACCTGAACAGGGACGCCCGCCCGTCCGTCACCCGCCGGTGGCAGGAGCTGGCCGACACTCCATGACGGTCGAGGAGTGGGCCCGCGCATCTACTGGCTGCCTGCGCCCTCCACACGGTTAGTGCCCGAGAGGCCGCTCATACCCGCGGTCATCGACATGAGCGCGACGGCGCGGCCATCGACATGTGCGGACGATTGACGACCTACTGGTCCGCGGGATGACCGGTAGGTCGTCCGGTACCTGGACCGTCCCATGTGCCCAGGAGGGAGCGGGTGACGTTCTGGCGCTGGCATCGTCGAAGCCATGACGGAGCCGACCGACGACGAAATCTGGGACGAGCCCCTCACCGGCCTGCCCCTGCCACCGCGAGCGGTGCGCATCCTGGACTCCCTGCTGCCCATGCGCGGACGCAGCCGCCGCGGCTACGACCGCCCGCCGGACACCCTCGCCGAAGCCTGGCAACCCGCCTCCCAGGCCAGCTCCCGGGACTGGTTGGGCTTCGAGCTCCCCACCTTGCCCAGCCTCACCGCCGACCACGGACTGACCGAGCACTTCGTCGTGCACTCCTTCGAGGAACGTCCTCCGCGTTGGGCCATCCCGCCGGGGAGCAACGTGACCTTGAGCATCCTGTACGTGCCCGCCGACATCGAGTGGGCTGCGCCGGGCTCCTACGCCGCCGCCGCTGAGCGCGGGATGGTCACCGTGTCCCTGCTGGCCGGCGACGGTGCACCGTGGCCTCGGGTACCGCGCTCGACCTGGCAGGTCCGCACCAACGAGGCCAGTGGCGACTCAGTCGTCGTCTCCGTGGGGAGCGCCCTCATCGGGGTGCAGCGTCGCCGCGCCGCTTCCACTCGCCTGGCCTGGTCTGTGACGACGCCGTCGCCGGGGTTCAACGTGGAGGTGTGGGCGCACCTGCCGCCGGTCGTGGCGGTGAGCGCCTTGGTCAAGGACTGGGCCTCGACGCGGCTGGGTCCCCTTCCGCACCCGCACCGATGACCAGCGCCTGTCGATGCGCCCGAAGCGCACTCAATTCGACACGTGCGGACGATCGACGACCTGCTGGTCCGCGGGATGACCGTGACGTCGGTGTCGCCTACAGCCGCCTCAGGTCAGCGTCGACGGATGAGGTGAGGCGGCGGTTGTGCACCACTGTGCCCAGTGCATCGGGTCCCCAGATGATCAAGACAGCCAGCAGCCCGCCGTACCCGCCGGCTACGCGGCCCATGCCGCACCACAGGCCCACGCCAGCGAACGCCGCTGAGGCCAAGGACAGCGCCCACCAGGTCCTAGTGGTCACCACCGTCCCGGTGTAGCGGTCGAAGCGACGGACGGTGAAGGGCAGGTACCGCCCCGCGTTCTCGCGGCTACGCCGATGAGCGGCGATGAGGCCGAGCAACACCGCGACGATCCATGCACCAGCACCGAGCAGCACGGCACCCACCTCCTCAGAGCCACCCTGCCAGGCCGGCTAGCCCTGGCGGTGCCGGATGATCATCCGCTCTCGGCCTGGGCGCAAGATCATCGGCCGGCCATGGTTGCGCCAGGATCGCGGGATGACCGGAAGGTCGAGACCTGCCGGAGGCGTCTGGTCAGTACGTGGAAGCGGGTCCGGCGACGACTGCGATCGCCTCCACCTCTACCAACTGGTTCGGCCAACCCAAGACGCTGACGCCGAGCAGGGTGCTGGGGGCGTCGTGGTGACCGAAGGTGCTGTGGACGACATCCCAGACGGCGTTGAGGTCGTCGCGCTGGCTCGAAGCGACGTACACGGTGCTCTTGACGACATCTGTCAGCTCCGCGCCAGCCTCGCGCAAGGTGACGACCAGGTTGGCCATGACCTGCCGCGCCTGCCCGACGTAGTCACCGACAGCGACGGTCTGCCCGTCGGCATCTAGAGGGCAGGCTCCTGCGGTGTAGATGGCCTGCTTGGCACTGGCGGTCGCGGCGTAGGCGTAGGGGGCCTGATCGGTGAGTGTGGGGGGGCGGATGAAGGTGATGGCTTCGTTGGTCACGATCAGCGTTCTGGATCGAGGCCGGGGTGGTGAGCACCTGGTTTGAGCGAACATGGACTGCCCGTCACGGGCGCCTCCCCCCCCCCCGCGTGCCCTTGCGGATCGCTCGCTCGTCGACGAGGCCGTGAAGTCGTCGGCCACCTGGACAGCAGCATGGCCGCGGAGACGTGTCGTGTGGGCGTCAGTTGTCCGTTGCCGGTGGCCCGTTGCTAGCGCAGCGAGCTGAGCACCTGCATGGCTTCGCGCTCTCGGTCGGCCAGCTCGAGGAGGATGATCGAGGCGTCGGTGAGGTGGCCGCGCTCGCCGTCGTCTGCGGCGGCCGTGAGGTGCTGGAAGACCTGCGTCCACAGGGGAGCGATCGCTTGGAACATCTGATGACCGCGGTGCAGTTGCTCATCGTCGGTGAGAGTCGTGCACTCGGCGAGGAAGTCGCGGTACATGGTGCGGAAGAGGGCGCCGCCGGTCCCGCCGCGTTCCATCAGTGAGGCAGCCAGCGCGATCTGCGGCTGCGGATCACTGCTGCGGTCCAGCCACGTCGGCACCTGCGCAGCGGCCCTTCGGATGCCGCGGTGTCCCAAGTTGGCGATGGGCGGGTTCAGGAAGTCGCGTGCGTTGCTGCGGATCGCAGCCCGGACAGCGTCTCCGAGGTTCGCCCCGCCCCCGTCGGCTGTGAGGGTGAAGGAGAGGTTCCTGGCCGTCATCGGTCCGCGTTCACCGCGCGCCCGCTCCAGGCTGGTGCGGGTGGTCGTCACGGGGCCGCCCTGCTGGGCGGTGTCGATGAGGTAGGCGTGGGTGTCGTCGTAGCCGTACATCGCCACGACGTGGCCACCGAAGTGGACCCTCGTGGTGAAGTAGTCGAGGTGGTAGGAGTCGAGCTGCAGGCCGACGGGACGCCCACCGTCCAGCGCTGCGGACACGTTCTGCCACGCCTTGCGTACCGACGTGGTCTGCTCGAGGTGCAGTGTCACGCCCAAGCGGGCGGCCAAGGTTCGGGTGATGGCCATCGGCTTGCTCCGGCCACCCAGGAGCGGGAAGTTCATCTTCTGGCTGTCCCAGTAGATGAAACCTAGCCCTTCGCCGAGGCCGAAGCGCATGGGTTCGGAGAGGTCGATGCCTTCGTGGCGCAGCAGGACGCCCAACGCGGTGGTCTCGCAGTGCTGCCCTGCGTGTAGTCCTGCGTGTAGTCCCGCGTGCTGCCCCGCCAGGGTCCCGGCCAGTCGGGCCGCATCTCGGGACGTGGTGTCGATGATCATTGGTCCTCGTGTCCGGTGAGTGGGGGCGAGCTGATCGGCCAGGCGATCTCCGTGCGGTACGCGCCCATCGGCACGCCGGGCCCGGGTGGGAGGAGGTAGAGCTCTTCTGCCGGCCCTTCGAGTGCGCGGTCGTGATCGGTGATCCAGCGTCCCAGCGACTGGTAGGCGGTCTCGACGTCGTCGTAGCTGCCCTCGTGGATCGTCGCTGCGAGCGTGCAGCGGGTGAGGTGCCCCGCCTCGACCGCTGCAGCCGGCCGCGGCGCCCGTGTGACGGGCACGAACAGCTCCACGCTCAGCGCCGCCGCGTCGAGGTCGTCGCTGGGGTAGCGGGCACCAGGAGGGCCGACCGAGGTGATGCCTTGCTCAGCGAGTACGGAGAAGAGCTGGTCGAAGCCAGAGTTCAGCGCACCGGCCAAGCCGGACATCGAGGTGTGCACCAGCATCCGGGCGGTGCACTGAGCCTCGCGGCGCCGTTCGTAGACGTGCAGCCAGCCGGGCACCTGCAGAGGGTCCTGCAGGACGGCCTGCAGGCGCGCGGCGATCTGCTCCAGCTCCGCAGCTCGCAGCACGACGCGATCGCGGTGGCGCTCGAGGGCGGCCTGCACCTTCGTCGAGCTGCCGGCGGTGAGGATCTCAGTGATCTCGGGCAACCCCACCTCCAGCTCCCTCAGCCGTCGGATCAGTCCTGCCTGGGGGAACTGGTCGACGGCGTAGCGGCGGTAGCCGGTGTTCGGATCGATGTGTGCCGGGGTCAGCAGGCCCAGCCGGTCGTAGTTGCGCAGGGTGCGTACGGACAGTCGGGTGGCCCGTGAGAACACCCCGATCGACATCAGCTCTGTCATCAGCACCTCCCGGGAGCACTCTGGGGTCTCTCCCAGGGGGAGAGTCAAGGCTGGCGGCCGTGGCGCCCGTCGACTCATCGGCTGCGAAGGGCTGAACCGGTGGTTGGACGTGCTCAGCGACCACACGCCATCCGGCATGAGCGGACGTCGCCGACTCGCCGGACCCGCCCACGCCGGCAGGGCGTGCTCACGGTGTCCCGCGCCAGGGTGGGCACCGGCAGGAGGGCACGTGGTCTCGTCGCTCGACCAGCTCGTCGGCGTCGGCGAGGCGCACCTCGCCGACGAGGTCGATGTCGCCGGGTGGGCCAGGACGCCGGGGACGACCGAGCACCCGTGCGCGGGGCCTCCTCCGCCGCGGCCGCTCGCCGGAGCGCGGGACCGCGCCCGGTGAGCCTGCGGCGGACGTGGGCGCCACCGCCACGGAGCGGTTCCCTGCGCCACCTGGCGATCGCGGTCGGGACCGGAGCTCCTCGCGCTCCTCGCGCGCGCCGGGACCTCCGCGTTCAGTCGTCCGGCAGCTGCACGGGCGCGAGCTCCGCGAACCGGTCGCCCGGGCCGGGGTTGCCGGGGGCGCTCGTACCACCGAGCTGGTGCACCACGCCCCACACGGCGTTCAGGCCGGTGGTGACCGCGCCCTCGGCCCAGCCGGGGGTGAAGGAGATGTCGTCGCCGGCGAGGAAGATCCCGCGCTGCTGGGGCGGCAGGTCGTCCTGCACGAAGTGGCAGAACAGCCGCCGCTGGTAGCGGTAGTGCCCGGGCAGGTTGCCGCGGAAGGCGCCCATGAAGTGGGGTTCGCGTTCCCAGGAGACGGTGATCGGGTCGCCGAGGACGTGGCTGGCGATGTCGACGTCGGGGTAGATCTGCTTGAGGTTGTGCAGCATGAGCCGCACCCGCTCGTCGGTGTCCAGCGCCAGCCACTTCAGCGCGTCGTCGTTCCAGGTGTAGCTCAGGCAGATGACGGCCGGTGAGTCCGCCGCGGCGGGGTCGTCGACGCCCTCGCCGCCGTCGAGCAGGTAGGTGCCGCGGGTCATGCGGTCGGTGAGGGTGGTGCTCATCACCCGGCGGCCGGTCGCGGGGTCCACGTCGCGCCAGAACGGGCGGTCCACCAGCACGAAGGTCTTGGAGGACTGCATGTAGTGCGAGCGCTCCATCGCCATCCACATCTCGTGGCTGAACAGCGACTCCTCGGTGTCGATGCCCGCCGACAGCAGCCAGGACTGGCAGGTGGCGACGACCGCCTCGAAGGAGCGCTCGGTGCCCCAGCGGTCCAGGACGAGCAGGCGCCCGTCCTCGCCGCGGCGCACGCGGGTGACCGCTGGGCGCGGCGATCCGCCGTGCAGGGACTGCAGGCTCGTTCCCGCCGGCCAGTGCACGAGGTCGGCGGGGGCGTGCTGCCACAGCCCCAGCGGCACGCTCTGCGCGCCGCCGGTGATGCGGTGGTGCTGGTCGTCGGCGTCGGTGTGCACGACGCGCAGGATCTCCAGGATGGAGTTGGGGAAGTCGGTGTCCCAGCCGCCGGTGCCGAAACCGACCTGCCCGAACGTCTCGCGGTAGGAGAACGGCAGCTGCCCGAAGGAGGGTGACTTGGCGACGAAGCCGTAGAACGTCTCCTCGTCCAGCCGGGGGACCGTCCGGTTCCAGATCTCCTTGATGGCCGCCAGGTCGCGGCGGCGGATCGCGTCCTGCATCGCCTCCAGCTCCGCGCCCTCCACCAGCGCCCGGCGCCAGGCGGCGGCCACCTCGCCGAACTCCGCCGGCAGGTCGTCGGGGGTTTCGGCGTAGTGGGCGCGGTTGCGCAGCTCGATGACGGTGCTGGGGGTCTGCGGGGCCAGCGGGTTGGGGAACGGGCTGGTGCGGATGCCCAGGGCGTCGACGTAGTGGAAGAAGGCACGACCGGAGGAGGGGAACCGCATGCCGCCGAGGTCGGCGACCGCGCCGGGCACCCCGGGGAAGGCCGCCGAGCGCAACCTGCCGCCGATCTCGCCGGCCTCGTAGACGACGGGGCGCAGCCCCAGCTTCATCAGCTCGTGCGCGGCGACCAGACCGGACACGCCGGCCCCGATGACGGCCACCTCGGTGCCGCGGCGGTGCTCGGGCACCGAGCCCAGCCCGGCGGGGTGCGCGAGGTACTCGTCGTAGGGGAAGGGGAAGTCGGGCACGAGCATCGTCAGCGGCTGCGCTCCGGCGGCCGGCGCGTCGGGCAGCTGGTCCTCGGTGCTCGTTCCTGCGGGCAGGGTCATCTCAGCTCCCGGTGCGGGTGGCGGCGAGCACGGACAGCAGCTCGTAGGTCACGTGCGCCGCGGCGATGCCGGTGATCTCGGCGTGGTCGTAGGCGGGGGCGACCTCGACGACGTCGGCGCCGACGACGTGCAGGCCGGTCAGCCCGCGCAGGGTGTTGAGCAGTTCGCGGCTGGTCAGTCCGCCGGCCTCGGGCGTTCCGGTGCCGGGGGCGGCCGCGGGGTCGAGGACGTCGATGTCGACGGAGACGTAGACGGGCCCGTCGCCGAGGCGGCGGCGCACCCGCTCCACGGCGCGGGCCACCCCGTCGGTCTCGTAGTCGTCGGCGCGCACGACCTGGAAGCCGAGGACGGCGTCGTCCTCGAGGTCCTGCTCGCTGTAGAGGGGGCCGCGGGTCCCCACGTGCAGGCAGCGCTCCAGGTCCAGCAGACCCTCCTCGGAGGCCCGGCGGAACGGGGTCCCGTGGGTGTAGGGCGCGCCGAAGTAGGTGTCCCAGGTGTCCAGGTGCGCGTCGAAGTGCAGCACCGCGAGCCTGCCGTGCTGCTTGGCCAGCGCCCGCAGGGCGGGCAGGGCGAGGGTGTGGTCGCCGCCGAGGGCCATGACGGTGGCGCCGTCCTCGGTCAGCCGCGTCAGCGCGGTCTCCGTCTGGGCCAGGGCCTCGCCGATGTCGAAGGGGTTCAGGCCCAGGTCGCCGGCGTCGGCGACCTGCTGCGCGGCGAACGGGGAGACGCCGAGGGCGGGGTTGTACGGGCGCAGCAGCTTGGAGGAGGCGCGGATGTGGCCCGGGCCGAAGCGCGCGCCCGGGCGGTAGCTGACGCCGGAGTCGAAGGGCAGGCCGACGACCGCGACGTCGGCGCGGGAGACCTCGTCCAGGTGCGGCAGGCGGGCGAAGGTCGCGGGGCCGCCGTAGCGGGGGACGCGGGTGGCGTCGACCGGTCCCTGCGGCGGCGGAGGGGTGCTGGAGGACGACATGGCTCCACAGTGGCGCGAGGCGGCCGACCGGTCAACCCCGGTTTACCGCTGGAGCACCCGGGGTTCCCGGACGGCCGCGGTGGTGCCAGACTGCGGCGGACGCATCGACGGCGTCGACGGCGAGACGACGCCACGGCGAGACGGCGAGGACGGGAGGGCGTGGTGCAGGCAGCGGCGGAGGGCACCGCGCTGGTCGGGGCCCGGCTGCGGGCGGCACGACTGGCGCAGCGGCGCACGGTGGCGGAGGTGGCCGAGGCCAGCGGCCTGACCAAGGGCTTCCTCTCCCGCCTGGAGCGCGACCGCGCCACGGCGTCGGTCGCGGCGCTGGTGCGCCTGTGCACCACCCTGGACCTCGCCGTCGGCAGCCTCTTCGAGCCCGCCCCGGCCGGTGAGGTGGTCCGCGCCGGCAGCTACCCGCCCATCACCTTCGGCGGCCACGGCCTGCGCGAGTTCCTGCTGACCCCCGCCGGTGAACGGCGCCTGGCCGCCATCGTCAGCGAGGTCGAGCCCGGCGGCGGTTCCGGTGAGGAGCCGTACGCGCTGGCCGCCGACGTGGAGTTCGCCCTCGTGCTGGCCGGTGAGGTCGAACTGCGCTTCGCCGGCCCCGACGAGGAGGGGGTGGCGGGCCCGCCCGAGGACGTCGTCGTGCTGGGCACCGGTGACACCTTCACCTTCGACCCCGCCCGCCCCCACTCCTTCCGCGCGGCCGGCGACGTCCCCGCGCGGGTGCTGTGGGTCGTCAGCCCCGCCCTGTCCGAACCACCGCGCCGCGGCGCCTGAGGCGCCCGATCGACCACCCCGGGCCCACCCGGTGGACCCGACGAACCGGACGAAGGAGTCCCGTGGACAGCACCACCACGCCGCCGCGCCGAGGCCTGCGCGCGCAGCTGACGCGCACCAAGCCCGTCGACGACATCGTCTCCGAGGCCGGTCGCGGCACCGGAGGCACCGGCGGCAGCATGCGCCGATCGCTGGGCCTGTGGCAGCTGACCGCGCTGAGCATCGGCGCCAGCCTGGGCACCGGCATCTTCGTCGTGCTCGGTGAGTCGGTGCCGCTGGCCGGTCCCGCCGTCGTCGTCAGCTTCGTCCTGGCGGGGCTGACGGCGCTGCTGTCGGCGCTGTCGTACGCGGAGATGGCCGGTGCCGTGCCCGTCGCCGGGTCCAGCTACTCCTACGTGTACGCCACCGTGGGGGAGTTCGCCGGGTGGCTGTGCGGCTGGTGCCTGCTGCTGGAGTACGGCGTCTCCGTGGCCGCCGTCGCGGTCGGCTGGGGGCAGTACGTCTCCGACGTCGTGCACGCGGTCACCGGGCTGGGCCTGCCGGACTGGACCGCGCAGCCGCCCGGCGACGGCGGGGTGCTGAACCTGCCCGCCGCCCTCGTCGTGGCCGGCGCCGTGCTGCTGCTGGTGCGCGGGGCCGAGGAGAGCGCAGCCGTCAACGCCGTCATGGTCGTCGTCAAGGTCGTCGTGCTCGCGCTGTTCTGCGCGGTGGCGTTCACGGCCTTCCAGGCAGGCAACCTCACCCCGTTCGCGCCGCTGGGTGTCGCCGGCGCCACCGCGGCGGCCTCCCGGCTGTTCTTCTCCTACATCGGCTTCGACGCGGCCAGCACCGCGGGGGAGGAGGCCCGCGACCCCCGCCGCGACCTGCCGCGCGCGATCGTCCTGTCGCTGGTCGTCATCACGGCCGTGTACTGCCTGGTGGCGCTGGCGGCCGTCGGCGCGCGGGAGTGGACGTGGTTCGAGGGCGTCGAGGTCGCCCTCGTGGACATCCTGCGCGAGGTCACCGGCCGGACGTGGGTGGGCGTGGTGTTCTCCCTGGGCGCGCTGGTCTCCATCGCCAGCGTCGTGCTGACCGTGCTCTACGGGCAGACCCGGATCCTGTTCACCATGGCCCGCGACGGCCTGGTGCCCGGGGTGTTCGGGCGCCTGGACCGCCGCGGGGTGCCCGTGCTCGGCACCGTGCTCGTCGGCGGCGCCGTCGCCGTGCTCGCCGCGCTGGTCCCGCTGGGCGCGCTGGCGGACGCCACCAGCATCGGCTCGCTGGCCGCGTTCGCCCTCGTCAACGTCTCCGTCGTCGTCCTGCGCCGCGCCCGCCCCGACCTGCCGCGCACCTTCCGCGTCCCGCTGTTCCCGCTCACCCCCCTGCTGGGCGCCGCGATGTGCGTGCTGCTGGCGCTCAACCTCGGCACCGGGACCTGGGTCGCGTTCGGCGCGTGGACCCTGGTCGGGGCGGCCGTCTACCTCGGCTACGGCCGTCGCCGCTCCCGGCTGGAGGGCCGGGCGGGCGCCGCGGGGGAGGGAGGGCGGTGAGGATCGCGGTCGCCCAGCAGGCCGCCGTCGCCGACGTGGCGCAGAACCTGCGCACCCTGGAACGGGTGGCGGCCGACGCCGCCCGGGCCGGCGCCGACCTGCTCGTCACGCCCGAGCTGTTCCCCACCGGTTACGACCCGGGGCGGGTGCGGGCGGACCCCTCGGTGCTGCCGCACGTCGTGGACCTCGCCCGGCGCACCGGGGTGGCGCTCGTCGTCAGCGAACCGCACGACGGCGCCATCACCGCCGTCGTCGTCGACCGCGACGGGACCGTGCTGGGCCGCTACGTCAAGACCCACCTGTACGGGCCCGCCGAGCGCGCCGCGTTCCGCCCCGGCGACGGGACCCCGCTCGTGGTGCAGGTCGCCGGGCTGCGCGTCGGCGTCCTCGTGTGCTTCGACGTGGAGTTCCCCGAGGCCGTGCGCGGCCTGGCCCTGGCCGGCGCCGACGTCGTCGCCGTGCCCACCGCGATCTTCGACGCGAGCGTGGCCCGGGTGCTCGTGCCGGCACGCGCCTACGAGAACCGCGTCGCGCTCGCCTACGCCAACCACGTCGGGCCCGCGGCCGACGGCAGCACCTTCAGCGGCGGTTCCGTCGCCGTCGGGCCCGACGGGCGGGTGCTGGCCGCGGCCGGGGCCGACGAGGCGGCGCTGCTGGTCGCCGACGTCGACGCGGACGACCTGCGGCGCGCGCGGGAGGTCGTGGACTACCTGCCCGAGCGCCGGCCCGAGACCTACCGGCTGAGCTGAGGAGCCGGCGCGGGCGGTGCCGCCGCCCGCGCGGCCGGCGCCCCGAGGCGGCCCCGGGTGAGGACGAGCAGGACCGCCGTGGCGAGGCCGGTGGCGAACAGCTGCACGACCAGGGTGTCGTGGTCGCCGTCGAGCGCGGGGAAGACCGCCGGCCACAGCAGGGTGTACGTGCTGTTGATGCCGGCGTGCAGCAGCATGACGAGCGGGACGCTCTGCCCGGTGCGGTTGAACACCCACGTCATCACCAGGCTCAGCGGCACGCACGAGAGGGTGAACAGCGTCGGCTGGACCCACGACACGTGCGGCCAGCCGCCCCACTCGGTGAGGAACAGCGGCCAGTGCCACGCGCCCCACAGCAGGCCGAGCAGGACCGTGCCGCGCACCGCGCCGAGGCGCTCCTGCAGGCGGGGCAGGGCGAAGTCGCGCCAGCCGGGTTCCTCGGCGAGGGCGGTGGTGACCACCTGCACCGCGAGCATCGGCAGGTACCCCAGCAGCAGCAGGGCGCTGACCGGGCGCACCGCGTCCCACGCCTGCGGCAGGACGAAGGTGGCGGCGAGGACGGAGACGGGCACCACGACCCCGACCCCGAGGTACCACCGCCAGCCCACCCGGAAGCGCAGCAGCCGTCCGCGCCAGGCCCGCAGCCCGGAGCGGCCCTCGACGAGCGCGGTGACGACGAGGGCGGCGGTGACCGGCCCCAGGTAGGCGCCCGGCAGCACCCCGAGCAGCTGCGAGGTGCCGAGCACGGCGGGGAACGAGAACGGCAGGACGCCGGTCCCGTGGCTGGAGAGCAGGTAGGGGATCCACGCCAGCCAGCTGAGGCCGTAGGCGAGGGCGAAGAACGCGGTCAGCGGCCGTCGTGCGACGGCGGCCCGCAGACCCGCCGCGGGCCGGGGCGCGGGCCGGGGCGCGGGCCGGGGCGCGGGCCGGGGCGGGTGCTGGGCTGCGTGGTGGGGCGCGTCGTGGGACACGGGTGCGGCCTCCTGGGTCGGGCGGTCGCCGGTCGCGATCCGCTGCGCCCCAGCACACCCGGGAACCCGCTGCGGGTCCCTCCCGCAGCCGCCCCGATCGTGGTGGTGCCTGCACCACCACCCGCGTCAGCGCCCGTCGGCGGTGCGCAGGTAGCGCAGGACCGCGACGACGCGGCGGTCGACGTCGTCGGTGGGGGCGAGGTCGAGCTTGGCGAAGATGCTGCGCACGTGCTTGTGCACCGCGCCCTCGGTGACCACGAGCCGCCGGGCGATCGCGGTGTTGCCCAGGCCCTCGGCCATCAGGCCCAGCACCTCGCGCTCGCGGGCGGAGAGGCGGTCCAGCCCGGCGTCCGGCCGCGTGCGGGTGAGCAGCTGCGCCACCACCTCGGGGTCGACGGCGGTGCCGCCGTCGGCGACGCGGTGCAGCGCGTCGAGGAACTCCTCCACCCGCCCGACGCGCTCCTTGAGCAGGTAGCCGACCCGGCGGGCGCCGCCCACGAGCAGTTCGGTGGCGAAGGCCTGCTCGACGTAGGCCGACAGCACGAGCACCGCCAGCCCCGGCATCCGGCGCCGCGCCTCGACCGCGGCGCGGATCCCCTCGTCGGTGTGCGTCGGCGGCATCCGCACGTCGACGATCGCGACGTCGGGCGCGTGCTCGGCGATCGCGGCGAGCAGGTCGTCGGGCCCACCGGCGGTGGCCACCACGTCCAGGCCCTCCGCGCGCAGCAGCAGGGCCAGCCCCTCGCGCAGCAGCGCGTCGTCCTCACCGATCACGATGCGCACGGCAACCGCACCTCCAGGCTGGTCGGGCCGCCCGGGGGGCTCGTCAGCGACAGCGTGCCATCGTGCGCCCGGACGCGGTGCAGCACCCCGGTCAACCCCGACCCGCCGCCCGATCCGCCGCCCGACCCGCCGGCGAACCGGGCCCCGCCGCGGCCGTCGTCGAGCACGGAGACCAGGAGTTCGTCGCCGCTGCGGCGCACGCCGACCCGGACGCTGCTCGCACCGCTGTGCCGGGCGATGTTGGTCAGGGCCTCGGCGACGACGAAGTAGGCGGTCGCCTCCACCGACACCGGGCAGCGCACCGCGACGTCCACCTCGACCCGGCACGGCACCGGGCAGGCCGCGGCCAGCCCGTCCAGCGCGCCCGCCAGACCCCTGTCGACCAGCACCGGCGGCAGGACGCTGCGGGCCACGGCGCGCAGTTCGGCCAGCGCCTGCTCCGTGGCGGTCTGCGCCCGCTCCAGCAGCTCGTCGGTGGCGGCGGGGTTCCGGGTCAGCGAGCGCCGGGCGGCCCCGAGCAGCACGTTCACGCCGACCAGCCTGTTCTGCGCGCCGTCGTGCAGCGAACGCTCGATGCGGCGCAGCTCGCTCACGTGGGCGTCCAGCGCGGCGGCCCGGGTCGCGGTCAGCTCGGCCACCCGCAGGGACAGGTCCGCACCCGGCGGTGGCGCCAGCAGCCGCCGTCCCGCCGAGCGCTGCAGCCGGGCCATGCCGGGCGCGGCGACCACGGTCAGCACCGCCCAGCCCAGCCCGAGCAGCGACACCGCCGCCGCACCGCGCCCGTCCTGCACCGTCCACCACCACGGCGAGCTGTCCACCCCCGCGGGCACCAGGTGTCGCCACAGCGGGAAGGTGGTGTCGCGCACCGCGTACACCGGCAGCAGCGCACCCACCAGGCCCAGCAGCAGCCCTCCGACGGCGTGCACCGGCAGCCAGCGCAGTTCGCGGCGCACCACGGCGTCGGCCAGCGCCGCGCGCAGCGTCGCCGGCACCTCACCACCCGGCAGCAGCTCCTCGCCCCGGCGCTCCAGCCGGCGGCGCTCGCGGTCGGCCAGGTCCCGCAGGCCGCGCAGCGTCCGCGGTGCCAGCAGCAGGCCGATCCCCACCGGGCACAGCGCCGCGACCACCACCAGCCAGACCAGCAGGCCCAGCGCCGGCAGCGCGGTGCCCAGCCCTCCGGCGAGCTCCGCGACCGCCGCGCGCGTCGAGCGGCCGGTCCGGGCGATCGGGGAGCGGAGAACCCTCGCGCGCCGCTCGCGCCTGCTGGTGTGCACCCCTGGACGCTAGGGGTTCCCCGGTCCCGCGTCAGCACCCGCACGCGGGGGGTGCAGCCTGCTGCACCGCACGGGTGCAGCCTGCTGCACCGCGGGAGGGTAGCCGGCGGGATGGGGTGCGGCGCCCGCGCGCCGGAGCATGGACCAGGACCACCCGCCTCCCCGAAGGAGCCTGCCGTGAGCGATCCGCGCACCCTGCCCGTCCGCACCGACGCCCGCACCGACCTCCGGACCGGCGGAACCCGCCCGCGCCGCGCCACCTGGCTGTGGGTGCTGCTCGTCGTCGCCGTCGTCGTCGACCTGGTCTCCTCCGCCGGGGTGCTGCCGCCGGCGGTCGGCACCGGTTCCGGTGCGGTCGCGATCGGGTGCATCGCCGCGCTCGTCGTCGCCCGCGTGCGGCGGTGAGGACCGCGACGGCCCGGTGACCGGTGACCGGTGAGCGGTGACCGGACACCCGGGCGAGCGGGTTCGCGACCGTGCTCGCGGGCCGGGTGCGAGCGCCACCGCTTGCACCCGGTGATCGTCCTGCGTTCACTGTGACGGACGATCCCCGCCCGCGGTGCACGAGAACCGGAGTCCTGCCATGGCCACGTCCGAGCACGCCGTCTCGCTGAACACCCCGACGGCGCTCGCCGTCGGTTCCCGCGCGCTGGAGCTGCCGGTGCGGCGCGACGGCCGCCGCTACGGCGTGCTCACCGTCAGCGCCCGCGGTGTGCAGTGGAACCCCGCCACCTCCCGGCCCGCGGTCAGCGTCACGTGGGAGGAACTGCCCGCCGCCCTGAGCGCCGCAGCAGGCAGCGGTTCCGCCCCGACCGCACCCGCGCGCAAGCGTGCGGCGAAGCGCACCCCTGCGGCGCCCGTGCGGGGGAGCACCGGGGGTTCCGCCGCCCCGGCCGAGGTGGCCGCGACGGGGGGCGCGGCCGACGCACCTGCGACGGCGGGACCTGCGACGGCGGGACCTGCGACGGCGGGACCTGCGACGGCGGGTTCCGCGGGGGGTTCCGCGGAACCCGCCGCGGTCCAGCACGTGGACGGGCAGCAGTCGCTGCCGCTGGAGGGACCGGCCGACCTCGCGGGTGGGGGAACCGCTGCCCGGGCCGACGCCGGTACCGGCCCGGGAACCGGTGCCGAGCAGCAGAGCGCTCCCGCACCGGCGGCCCCCGCCGGGAACGCGGCACCGGTCCTGGACTTCGCGGGTGCGGCAGCGGGTGCGGCGGCTCCCGCGCGCACCGGCCGTCGGGCCGCGACCCGCAGGTCGGCGGTGAAGGCGCCGCCGCGCCGCGCCGGGGAGCCGGCCGCCCGGGAGGTCACCTCCGCGCCGGCCAGGGCCGTCGGTTCCACCGTGCCGGCGGCGGGGACCGACACCGCCCGCCTGGACGCGCGCGCGGTGCGCCGGTGGGCGGCGGCCAACGGCATCACCGTGCCTCCGCGCGGCCCGCTGAGCACCGCCGTCCGCGAGCAGTACCTGGCGGCGCAGTGACCGCGCAGCGCTGAACGTCCCACGACCTCGACCGGGGTCGGGTCAGGGACGGCTCAGGGTTCCTCCCCGATGCCGTCGCCCCCGCGCCGCGGGCACCCTGGGCTCATCGGGTGCGCGACCTGCGGACCCCCCAGCCAGAGGAGCACGACCGTGAACGTCCTCCACGCCCGACTCGCCCGCCAGGGACTCCTCCGCTCCGCGGACGACCGGTTGCTCGGCGGTGTCTGCGCCGGCCTCGCCCGGCGCTTCGGCATGGACCCGTGGGCGGTGCGCGCGCTGTTCATCGCCACCCTCGTCGTCGTCCCCGGCAGCCAGGTGCTCGTCTACCCGCTGCTGTGGGTGCTGATGCCCGAGGAGGGCGCGGCGGCGACCGGTCGCAGCGCCCAGCACCCCGTGGTGTGAGCTCGGGGTGCGGCTCGGGGGCGCGGGCTCAGGGGTGCGGGGCCCGCGGTGGGGTGAAGGCGTCGCGGAAGCGCCGCACGGCCAGGTGGCTGTCCTCGCGCGCCCACGCCTCCAGGGCGACGGTGCCGCGGTACCCGGCCTCGCGCAGGGCGGCGGCGACGGCGGGGTAGTGGACCTCCCCGGTGCCCGGCTCGCACCGGCCGGGCACGTCGGCGACCTGCACCTCGCCGATCCACGGCAGGCTCCGCCGCACCAGCTCCACGAGGTTCCCCTCACCGATCTGGGCGTGGTAGAGGTCCAGGTTCATCCGCAGGTGGGGGCTGCCGACCGCGGCGACCAGGGCGCGGGTGTCGGCCGCGGTGGCGAACGGGGTGCCGGGGTGGTCGACGGCGGTGTTGAGGTTCTCCAGGGTGAAGACCACGCCGTGGCGCTCCCCGAGCTCGGCGATGCGGTGCAGGGTGCGCTCGGCCGCCAGCCACATGGCCCCCGTCACCACCTCGACGGGGCGCACCGGCAGTCCCCGGCCGTCCAGACCCGTGCCGTGCAGGTTCAGGTTCGGGGTGCCCAGGGTGGCCGCGGCGGCGATGGAGCGCGCGGCGCTCGCCAGCAGGGCGTCCGCGCCGTCGGGGTCCACCAGTTCCCCGTCGACGTAGCCGGTCATCGACGTGAACCTCGCGCCGGTGGCGGCCAGCGCGGTGAGGTCCGCGCGCGTCCAGTCCCAGACCTCCACGGCGAAGCCGAGCTCGTGCAGGGTGCGCGCCCGCTGCGGCAGCGGCAGGTCGGTGAAGACCATCTCCGCGCACACCGCCAGGGTGAACCCGCCGGACGCCGCGTCCACGGCCGCGTCCACCACCGCGTCCGCCGCTCCGCCCACGGGGCCGCTCGCGTCCCCGCTCACCGCGGCACCGCCGCGCCGCTCGGGACGCCGGTGGCCGGGACGACGGGTTGGCCGGTGCGCACGGACTCGATGCACGCCATGGCGATCGCCAGCGCGCGGTGCGCGTCGCGGCCGGTGACCGCCGGGGTGCGCCGCTCGCGCACGGCCGCGGTGAACTCCTCGAACTCCCCGGTGTAGGCGTCGGCGAACAGCTCCACGTCCGAGCGCACCGTCGCGGCGTGCGAACCCGCGGCGTCGTAGCGCACCGGTGCGGTGCCGACGGGGGAGCCGACCGTCAGCATCCCGGCCGAGCCGAAGACCTCCGCGCGCACGTCGTAGCCGTAGGCGGCCGAGAAGCTGGCCTCGGCCGTGGCGATGGCCCCGTCGTCGAAGCGGATGGTCACCACGGCGGTGTCCAGCAGCCCGGCGTCCTTGAACCCCGGCGCGACCAGGGCGTCGGCGACGGCGTACACCGAGACGGGCTGCGCCCCCGGGTGCAGCCACAGCAGGGTGTCGAAGTCGTGGATCAGGGTCAGGCGGAAGATCGCCCACGGCGGGACCGCCGCGGGGTCCGCCAGGCCCGGGTCGCGCGTGACCGAGCGCAGCAGCTGCGGCGTCCCGACGAGCCCCGCTGCGAGCTGGGCGCGGGCCTGGGCGAAACCGCGGTCGAAGCGCCGGTTGAAACCGACCTGGAACGCCACGCCGGCGGCGTCGGTGGCGGCGGTGCCGCGCTGCACCTCGGCCGGGTCCATGCCGGCGGGCTTCTCGCAGAACACCGCCTTGCCGGCCGCGGCGGCCGCCTCGACGAGGCCGGCGTGCGCCTCGGTGCTCGCGGTGATCACCACGGCGTCCACGCCCGGGTCGCCCAGCACCTCGTCCGGGTCCAGCACCGCGCGGGCACCCAGCGGGGCGGCGACGGCCTCGGCGGCGCCCGGGCGCGGGTCGGCCACCGCCACCAGTCGTGCTCCCCGCACGCGCGTGCCGAGCAGCCGCGCGTGCGAGGCGCCGATCCGTCCGGCGCCGATCAACCCCACCCGCAGCGGGGCGCCGCCGCCCGCACCGCTCCCGCTGCCGCTGCCCGCACCGCTGCCGGTGTCGCCGCCGTCGCCGCTCATCCTCGCCCCGTCTCCTCGCCTAGAGCGCTCTAGGTTTAGAGCGCTCTAGGAGTGTGGACGTGCGGCGGTGCCCGGTCAAGCACCCGTTCCGCGTCCGGCGGAGGACCCGGTCCCGTGCCCGGCCGGGTGCCGGGACCGCACTAGGGTGGGCACCGCCGAGGAGGAGGGGCCGACGATGGGGGAGAAGTCCCAGCCGGTGACGATGGCCGACGTCGCCGCCCGGGCGGGCGTCTCGCGGGCGCTGGTCTCGATCGTCGTGCGCGGGGTGCCGGGTGCCAGTCCCGCCAACCGCGAGAAGGTCCTGCGGGCGGCCGCGGAACTCGACTACCACCCCGACCAGCGCGCCCGCCTGCTGGGAGCGGCCCGCAGCCGCACCCTGGGAGTGGTCCTCGACCTGCGCCAGCCCTTCCACGGGGAGCTCGTCGAAGCCCTGTACGCCGCCGTGGACCGCGACGGGCGGGCGGGCGCGGGGTGGCGGCTGGCCCTGGAACCCACGGCTCCCAGCCGGCCGGCGGCCACCGCGGTGCGTTCCCTGCTCGACCACCGCTGCGAGGCGGTGCTGCTGCTGGGCCCCACCTCACCGGCGGCGGAACTGGCGCGGCTGGCCGAACGGCTGCCCGTCGTGGTCCTGGCCCGGGCCGTCGAGGCGGTGGGGGTGGACGTGGTGCGCACCGACGACGAGGCCGGCGCCCGACTGGCCGCCGAGCACCTGCTGGCCCTGGGCCACCGGCGCCTGGCCCACCTGCACGGCGGGCGCTCCCCGGGCGCCGCCCAGCGGCGCGCCGGCTACCGCGCCGCCGTGCGCGCGGCGGGGCTGCGCGCCGAGCTGGTCGCCGGCGGGCCCGGCGAGTCCGACGGGCAGGCCGCCGCGCCGCGGCTGCTGCGCCCGGACGGGCCCACCGCGGTCCTCGCCTTCAACGACGCCTGCGCCGTCGGCCTGCTGGCCGCCGCCCGCGCCGGCGGCACCGCGGTGCCCGAGCGGCTGTCCATCGTCGGCTACGACGACAGCGCCGTCGCCGCGCTGCCGTCGGTGGCGCTGACCACCATCGGCCAGGACGCCGCCGCCCTGGCCGAGCACGCCGTCCAGCGGGCCGTCGCCCGCGCCGAGGACCTGCGCGCACCCGCCACCGAGACCGTCGTGGCCCCCCGGCTCGTCCAGCGGCGCACGACGGCACCGCCCGCCTGACCGCGGGCGGGTACCGGCTCCGTGTCGGAGGTCGCGGTTAGCGTGCCGCCGTGGCCGGGACGGAGTTGCAGGAGCTGGTCGTCGCCGACGCGCAAGCGCTGCGGGAGTGGTTGCTGGCGCACCACGCGTCCTCGCCGGGGGTCTGGCTGGCGCTGACGCGCAAGGGCGGCACGGTGACGTCCCTGACCTGGCAGCAGGCGGTCGACGAGCTGTTGTGCGTGGGGTGGATCGACGGGCAGGGCCGCAAGCGCGACGAGCAGACGTCCTCCATCCGCTGCACGCCGCGCGGTCGGCGCAGTTCGTGGTCGCAGCGCAACGTGGCGAACGTCGAGCGCCTGAGCGCGCAGGGGCGGATGACGCCTGCGGGGCTGGCGGCCGTGCGGGCGGCGCAGGCCGACGGGCGCTGGGCGGCGGCGTACCCGGCGCAGTCGCAGGCGCAGGTGCCGGCGGACCTGCTCGCCGCGATCGCCGCGGACCCGGCGGCGCAGGCGGTGTTCGAGGTGCTGACGGCGACCAACCGGTTCGCGCTGGTCCACCGCCTGGCCTCGGTGAAGCGGGCGGAGACGCGCGAGCGCAGGATCGCGCAGTTCGTGCAGATGCTGGCCCGGGGCGAGACGATCCACCCCCAGCGGGCCCGGCCGCCCTCGCCCGGGGCGTCCTGACGCCCGTCCCCGCCCGCTCCGCGCTGGGGGGAGCGGGCGGGGACGGGCGGTCAGGCGGGCGGTCAGGAGGGCGCCGGTGCCCGCACCGCGAGCACCGGGCACGGGGCGTCCAGCAGGACGCGCTGGGCGGTGCTGCCCAGCAGCGCCTTGCGGACGGGGGAGCGGCGGTGCAGGCCGACCACGACGAGCTCGGCGGCCTCGGACTCCGCGACCTCGAGGATGACCTCGGCGCTCGTGCCGCCGGCGCCGGTGCGGTGCTCGATGCGGTGCTGCACTCCCGCGGCGCTCAGCCGCTGCTGCACCGCGTCGAGGTCGACCTCGTCGGCGGCCGTGGGCCGGGTGTAGCCGGCCTCGTCGACGATGTTGACGACCACGACGGCGCACCCCCGCCAGCGCGCCTGCTGGATGGCCTCGGTGACGGCGAGGAAACCCGTGCGGTCGGGGACGTAGCCGACGACGACGCTCACGAGGGCCCCCGGGCCGGTGCGGGCGCGGGCAGCGCCCCGGTCATGATGCCGACCACCTCGTTCATCTCGTGGTCGCCGGGGCGCACGACGGCGGCCCGGCGCCCGAGCCGGTGGATGTGGATGCGGTCGGCCACCTCGAACACCGCGGGCATGTCGTGGCTGATGAGCACGACGGGGATGCCGGTGTCGCGGATGCGGCGGATGAGGTCCAGCACGCCCTGGGACTCGCGCACCCCCAGCGCGGCGGTCGGCTCGTCCATGATGACCACGCGGCGCCCGAAGGCGGCGGCCCGCGCGACGGCGACCGTCTGGCGCTGACCGCCGGAGAGGCTGTCGACGGTCTGGGTGATCGACTGCAGCGTGGTGATGCCCAGGGCGTCCATCTGCTGGCGCGCCTGCCGGCGCATCTCCTTGACGTCCAGCATCCGCAGCACCGACCCCAGCGGTCCCTTGCGCCGGATCTCCCGGCCCAGGAACAGGTTCGTCGCGATGTCCAGGGCCGGGGCCATCGCCAGGTCCTGGTAGACGGTCTCGATGCCGGCCAGCTGGGCGTCGTGCGGGCTGCGGAAGTGCACCGGGCGCCCGTCGAGCAGGACCTCCCCCGCGTCGGGGACCACGTCGCCGGACAGGACCTTGATGAGGCTGGACTTGCCGGCGCCGTTGTCGCCGATGACGGCCAGCACCTCCCCGGCCCGCAGGTCGAAGTCCGCCCCAGCCACGGCGGTGACGTGCCCGTAGCGCTTCACGATGCCCCGGGCCTCCAGGACGACTTCGCTCATCGCGCCTTCTTCCTCGTGACGGTGTCGAGCGCGACGGCCGCGATGACCAGCGCGCCGGTGACGATGTTCTGGTAGAGCGGGTCGATGCCCGCCTGGGTGAGCCCGGACTGCAGGACCAGGACGATGAGCGCGCCCAGGTAGCTGCCCAGGACGGTGCCGCGCCCGCCGAACAGGCTGGTGCCCCCGATGACGACGGCGGTGATGGTGTCCAGGTTCGCGGTCGGGAACGCGTTGGGCGAGGTCGCCGGGCTGCGACCGAAGGCCTGCAGGGCGGCCAGGGCGTAGAGGACACCGGCCAGGACGTAGACCGACAGCAGCACCCGGCGCACGTCGATGCCGGTGCGCTTGGCGGCCAGGTCGTTGTTGCCGACCGCGTACACGTGCCGCCCCCAGGCGGTGCGGGTCAGCGCGTAGTGCAGGACGACGACGCTGAGCAGGACGACGACCACGCCGGCGGTGACCTGGAACCGCCCGAGGAAGTACCCGCCCTGCGAGAGGACCGTGAGCGGTCCCTCCTCGACCAGGACGGTCTCCTTGGTGTACAGCCGTGAGGCGGCCTGCAGGATCGTCAGCAGGCCCAGGGTGACGATGAACGGCGGCAGGCCCAGGCGGGAGACGATGAGCCCGGACACCGCACCGAGCGCGGCGCACAGCACCAGGCCCACGAGCAGCGCGGCCAGCGGCCCGGAGGAACCGGCGGCCAGGCGGGCCACGACCAGCGTCCCCAGCACCATGATGGCGCCGTTGGCCAGGTCGATGCCGCCGGTCAGCACGATGAGGGTCTGCCCCAGGGCCAGGGTCCCCACGACCACCGACTGCTGCAGGATGAGCGAGAAGTTGTCGACGCTGGCGAAGTTGTCGGTGAGCAGCGAGAACACCAGGCACGCGACGACGAGCGCCGACAGCGGCCCCAGCACGGGGTTGCGGAACACGTGGTCGGCGATCGTCGCCGCCCGCGTCCCGGCCGAGTCGCGGACCAGCACCTCGCCGGTGCCGGCGGTCTTGACGGAGTCAGCCATGGACCTGCCTTCCAGTTCGAGCGGGTTCGCGGTCCCGGCGGCTCAGGACTCCCCGCCCCAGCAGTTCTCCAGGCCCCAGGCGGTGTCCTTCGCCTCCAGCCCGCCGAGCGGTTCGTCGGTGATGAGCTGCACGCCGGTGTCGATGAAACCGGTGGCGGGGACCTCCGGCTTGGTGCCGTCCTCGGCGAAGGCGACGGCGGCCTTCACGCCCTCCTCGGCCATCTTGCCGGGGAACTGCATGACGGTGGCGGCGATCTTGCCGTCCCGGACCGCCTGGACGCCGGTGCAGCCGCCGTCGATGGAGCCGACGACCGTCGAACCCGCCTTGCCGGCGTTGTTCAGCGCGGTCCAGGCGCCGATCGCGGCGGGTTCGTTGATGGTGTAGACGGCGTTGATGCCGGGGTTCTTCTGCAGCAGGTTCTCCATGGCCGTCTGGCCCTTGGCCTGGTCGCCGTTGGTGTCCTGGCGTCCGGCGATCTCCGGGCTGTCGTCGGTCAGGCCCATCCCGGTGAGGAAGCCGGCGTGGCGCTGGTCGCCGACGGAGACGCCCGGCTGCAGGTCGAGCATGGCCACGACCGGCGGGGTGGAGCCCAGCGCCGCCTTGACGTAGGCGCCCTGCTGCTCGCCCGCCAGGGTGTTGTCGGTCGCCCAGGTGGCGTCCACGCCCTCGTTGCCCTCGGTGGGGGTGTCGAGCGCGGCGACGAAGATGCCCCTGTCCTGGGCGGCCTTCAGCGTGGGCACGATCGCCTTGGAGTCGTTGGCGGTGATGAGGATGGCCTGCACGCCCGAGGCGATGAGGTTCTCCACCGCCGCGACCTGGCTGTCGTTGTCGCCGTCGGCCGTGCCGGCCTTGGCGATGAGCTCGGCCCCGGCGGCGTCCGCGGCCTCCTGGGCGGCGGCGCGCATGGACACGAAGTACGGGTTCGAGTCGGTCTTCGTCACCAGACCGATCTTGAGCGTCTCGTCGCCGCCGGAACCGGAGGTGCTGCCACCACCACCGGTCTGGGTGGCCGAGCAGCCGGCCAGGGCGGTCGGCAGCACGACGAGGGCGGCCGCGACGGCGAGGGAGCGGAGGGTGCGCTGGGAGGCGTTCACGGGGTTCCTTCCGGTGTCGCGCCGCCGGCGCCGGACGGGCGGGTGCCGGGGCGCTGGGACGGGCGCGAGCTGAGCGGGTCTACACGAGCGGTGTGCACGGCCGTGTGCACGGGCTGGACGGTCCTGGACGGGCTGTCGGCGGCGGGTCGGACGTGGCGCTCCTTCGCGACGAGCCGTTCCGCCGGCACCCGGTGCGGCCGCTGTGCCGTACCGGGTGGGCAGGACTGTAGGGCGTCGGGCAGAGGGAGGCAAGCGCTTGTCGAGGTGCGGCAAGCCCTTGCGCAAGCGCTTGTCGTCGACGACGATCGTCGCGGCACCGAGGAGGGGGGCGTCGATGGCGACGATGGCCGATGTGGCGAGGCTGGCAGGTGTGAACCCCTCGACGGTCTCGCACGTGGTGAACGGGACCCGCAGCGTCAGCGCGCCCACGCGGCGGCTGGTCCTGGACGCGATCAGCGCCACCGGCTACCGCCCCAACGCGCTGGCGCGCTCCCTGGCGACCTCGAGCACGACCACGCTCGGCCTGGCCAGCCGGTTCGTGTCCAACCCCCACTTCGCCGACCTGGTGCGCGTCATCGAGGCCCGGGCGCGGGCCGCCGGGTACACGCTCGTGCTCGCCGACACCCACGACGAGGCCGAGCAGGAACTGCGCGCGGTCGGTCAGCTCGTCGACCGGCGGGTGGACGGCGTGCTGCTCGCGCCCTCGGCCCACGCCGACGCCGGGGCGCTGCCCCTGCTGGTTTCCCGGGGGATCCCCGTCGTGCTGCTGGACCGCTTCGCCGACGCCGAGGTGGACCAGGTGGCGCCGGAGAACGTCGAGGCCACGGCCACCCTGACCGGCCACCTCGCCGACCTGGGGCACCGCCGGATCGCCTTCGTCGCGGGGGCGCCGGGCCTCAGCTCCTCCACCGAGCGCCTCGAGGGCCACCTGGGGGTGGTGGCCGCCCGCGGCCTGGACGCCGACCCCGCTCTCGTGCTGGCCGGCGGCAGCGAGGTCGACGACGCCGAGCGGGCCGTGCTCACGGCCTTCTCCGCGCCCGGGCGCCCCACCGCGGTCGTCGTGGGCAACAACGCCATGACCGTCGGCACGCTGCGCGCGCTGCGCCGCCTGGACCTGCGCGTGCCCGGCGACGTGGCGCTGGCGGCCTACGACGACCCGGAGTGGGCCGACATCGTCGAACCGCGGCTGACCACGATCGCCCAGGACGTGCCGGCGATGGCGCGCCGCGCGGTGGAGCTCGTCCTGGAGCGGGTGCTCACCCCGGACGCGCCCGCCCGCCGCGAGCGCATCGTCCCCGCCTTCCGCCACCGCACCTCCTGCGGCTGCGGCTGAGGCCGCCGCCGGGATCGGCGAGGTGGGTGCGCAGCCGCCGGGAGCGCCCGGTCACCAGCCCACGTACCGCACCAGGACCGGGCGCTCGTGCCGGCCGGAGGTCGACCTGGAGGGGTCCCGGTCGTCGACGGCGTGCTGGACCTGCGCCGTGCCCAGTTCCCAGGTGCGCGCGGGGGTGAAGGGCATCGACGTCCCGCGGCCGAGCACGAACCTCTCGGTGTGCCGGCCACCGTCGCAGGTGATCTGCTGGTGCTCGCGCTGGAAGACCCCCACGGACGGCGTCTGCACGCCCAGGGACATCCGCACGTCCACCGTGGTGGTCAGGGGCGCGCACCGGTAGGTGACGTCGACGACCCCCTCGTCCAGCTGGCCGCCGCCGGGGGTCTGCGGTTCGGTGAGCCGGTAGCGCATCAGGGGGCTGACGTGCGTGATCGTCAGGCTGCCGGGTTCCGGGGGCCTCTGCCAGGGCCAGCCGTGCGCCGCTGCGCCGGCCGGGGTGGCACCGAGGAGCACCAGGGCCGCGGCACCGGCCAGGGTTCCCGCGATCCTTCTCATCCCCGAACGCTACGCCTGGTGCGTCCGTCACGACAGGGCGCGAACTGCTCGCTCCGGCGTCCTCGCCCGGTCACGTCGGCGCGTGCGACGTCGAGCGCGGCGAGGTCGGTACGGTGCGGTGAGCCCCTCGGGGCGAGGAGGAGGGGGGACCCGTGGCCGAGCGCGTCACGTTCGAGAGCACCACCGGGCACCGGCTGGCGGGGTTGCTGGACCTGCCCGAGGGCACCGCGCGCGGGTGGGGGGTGTTCGCGCACGGGTTCACCCTGGGCAAGGACTCCCCGGCCGCGGCGCGCATCTGCAAGGGGCTGGCGGCCGAGGGCATCGGGATGCTGCGCTTCGACAACCTCGGCCTGGGGGATTCCGAGGGGGACTGGGGCGACGGTTCCTTCACCCGCAAGGTGTCCGACACCGTGCTGGCCGCGCGGTTCCTGGCCGCGCGGGGCAGCGCACCGGACCTGCTGGTGGGCCACTCCTTCGGCGGCGCCGCCGTGATCGCCGCGGCCGAGCACGTCGAGGGGTTGAAGGCCGTCGTCAGCATCGGCGCGCCCTCGCAGCCGCGGCACGTGGAGCACAACTACGACGCGCTCGTGGAGCGGGTGATGGCCGAGGGCCACGCGGAGTGGATGGTGGGGGGCCGTGCCCTGACGCTGAAGCGGGCGTTCGTGGAGGACGTGCGCGCCGCGGACCTGCGCCGGCACGTGCGCCGGCTGCGGGTGCCGCTGATGGTGATGCACTCGCCGACGGACGCGACGGTGGGCATCGAGAACGCCAGCGCCATCTTCAAGGCGGCCTCGCACCCGCGCAGCTTCGTGGCGCTCGAGGGCAGCGACCACCTGCTGGTGGCACCGGGGCAGGCCCGGCGGGCGGCGCGGATCGTCAGCGCGTGGGTGGACCAGTACCTCCAGCAGGCTCCGGCCTGATCCGCGCGCGCCGGGGCGGGCAGCGGCTCACACCAGCGCGCGGGCCTGCTCGACGAGGGCGAGGCAGGCCCGGGCGACGGCGAGCCGGGTGGCCACGTCGGCGTCCTCGGGCCGCACCGCCACCTTCAGCCCGACGTGGGGCACGTCCCCGGCGGCGCGCAGCGCCTCGAGGACCTCCTCGGGGCCGAGCAGGGAGGGTGCGGAGATCGCCAGGGCAGGGTCGTCGCCGCGCGGGGGGATGTGCGTGTCGGCCCACGCGGGGGACCAGGGGGACTCCTCGCCGGTGGCGCCGGAGAACACCACCGAGCGCAGCAGCCCCTCGGCGGCCAGGGTGCGGACGTGCTCCAGCGCGAGCGCGGGGCCGCGGCCCTCGATGGCCGAGCGGCCCCAGTTGAAGCCCGTGCCGAGCCGGTCCGCCGGCAGGCCGAACCCCTGCACCAGCGCGATCTCCTCCTCCAGCGGCCAGAACCCCTTCGCGGGGGTGCGGCCCGGCACCAGGGCGTCGCAGTGCTCCAGGACCACCTCGGCGCCGGCGAGGTCCCAGGACAGCACCTCCTCCAGCGAACGGGCCAGCGCGTCCAGCGAACCGGCGCGCGGCCCCGGGGCGCTGTGCAGCTCGATGCCCACGACGCGGCGGCGGCCGGAGCCGTCGGCCAGCGAGAGCGCCAGGTCGCGGGCGCGGGCGACGTCCGCCAGGGCGCGGGCGCGGGCGCCGGGGTCCGTGGAGGACAGCCCGTAGGCCGGGTCGGTGGTCAGCCGCGGCACCACCGTGGGCACGAGGCTGACGAGCAGGTCCCACTCGGGGCGGACGTTGCGCTCCAGCCAGCCCGGCTCCAGGCTGCGGCTCCCCTCGGGGGGCAGGGCGTGCTCCAGGCCCGCGACGCCGAGGTCGGCCAGGCCCGCGAAGAGCTCCTCCTCCCCGGCCGGGTCGGCGGGGGCCAGCATGTAGCCCGCCACCAGGGTTCCCCGGCGGGCCGGGTCCTGCGCCGGGTCCGCGCCGGGCGTGGGCTCGCTCATGGTTCCTCCGTCGTCGCCGTGGTCGTCGCCGTGGTCGTCGTCGTGGTCGTCGTCGTGGTCGTCGTCGTGGTCGTCGTCGTGGGTCGGCGCTCCGGCGCGCCCCTTGACGTCGTCCCGGACCGTATCTAGGTTTTCCGTCCAGCGAAACAGCGTTCCACCGCAGGTGCCCCGGGATCCGCCGACGGACGTGGACGTCCGCTCGACCCCCGCGCACCTCCCGACCACCGCACCACCCCACCCGGCCTGCACCACCTGGAGCGCCCGGTCCGTCCGGGCGCGAGGCAGCAGTTGAGGAAGGAGCCGCTCGTGCGGGGAACCACGGCGACCGGGGCGGTGCGCGCGGCGCAGGACGGCGTGGAGGCTCCCCGCGCCGCGGCGGCCAACGCCAGCGAGAAGACCCTCCTCGTGCTGGAGGCCGTCCTGGAGAACTCCCGCTTCACGGACGTGGTGGAGGCGACTGGCCTGGCCAAGGCCACGACCCACCGCATCCTGGCCACCCTGGTGCACCGGGAGTTCGTCACCCTGACCGCGGACGGTTCCTACCTGCCCGGGCCCAAGGTGCTGGCCCTGGCGGGGCGGGCGCTGCAGCGCATCGACATCTCGGCGATCGCGCAGCCCTTCGTCGACGAGCTCGTCGACCGCGTGCACTGCACCGTGCACGTGGGCGTCGCGAACGGCGACGAGATCGTCTACCTGATCCGCGCCGACTCCGACAAGCCCTACCAGATGCCGTCCCGGGTCGGGCACGCGATCCCGCTGCACACCTCCGGGATCGGCAAGGTGGTCCTCGCCGGGCTCACCGACGAAGGGGTGGAGCGCTACGCCGCCCGGACCGGGTTGCCGGCGCGCACCGCGCACACCCTCACCACGGTGGAGGCGCTGGCCGCGGAGCTCGCCGAGGTGCGCCGCCGCGGCTACGCCGTGGACCGCGAGGAGAACGTGCCCGGCGTCGCCTGCGTGGCCGCGCCGGTGCACGACCACACCGGCACCGTCCGGTACGGGCTGAGCATCTCCACCCTGACCCTCGAGCACAGCCTCGCCCAGGTCGAGGCGATGTCGGCCGACGCCGTCGCGACGGCCGCCCGGCTGTCCGCCGCCCTCGGCCACGTCGGCTGACCCGCCGACGCCACCCACCCGGACCAGGAGAGACCCGTGGCACCCACCGGCCCCCCGCGCAGCGCAGCGGCCCCGAGGAGGACCCCGTGAAGATCGTCATCACCGACTGCGACCACGACTCCCTCGCCGAGGAGCAGGCGGTGGCGGACGCCGCCGGAGCCGAGCTCGTCCTGTCCCCCTCGGGCGCCGCGGAGGACGTCGTGGCCGCCGCCGCCGGCGCCGACGGCCTCGTCGTGCAGTACGCCCGCATCGACGCCGACCTCCTCGACGCGCTGCCCACCGTGCGCGCCGTCGGCCGCTACGGGGTGGGCGTCGACACCGTCGACGTCGCCGCCTGCACCGCCCGCGGCGTCGCGGTCTGCAACGTGCCCGACTACGGCACCGAGTCGGTCTCCGACCACGCGATCGCCCTGGCGCTGGCGGCGGCCCGCCGCATCGCGTGGATGGACCGCGGGGTGCGCGAGGGCAGCGGCGGGCTGGCCCCGGTGCGCCCGCTGCACCAGTTCGGCGGGCGCGTCTTCGGCGTCGTCGGCCTGGGCCTCATCGGCGCCGCCACCGCCCGCAAGGCCGCCGGCCTCGGCTACCGCGTCGTCGCGAGCGACCCCCGCCACCGGCCGGGGACGGACGTCGGCGGCGTGGAGGTCCTCGCCCTCGACGACCTCCTCGCGCAGGCGCACGTGGTCTCCCTGCACGTCCCGCTCACCGAGGCCACCCACCACCTGCTCGGCGCCGCGGAGCTGGCCCGGATGCGCCCGGACGCGGTCGTGGTGAACACCAGCCGCGGCGCGGTGCTCGACACCGCAGCGCTGGCCGACGCGCTGGGCGCCGGCCGGCTGCACGGAGCCGGCCTGGACGTCTTCGAGGAGGAGCCGCTGCCGCCGGGCCACCCGCTCACCCGCCTCGACACCGCCGTCCTGACCCCGCACCTGGCCTGGTACTCCGAGGAGTCCTACGGGGAGCTGAAGCGCCGCACCGTGCAGAACGTCGTCGACGTCTGCGCCGGCGGGCGCCCCGCGAACGTGCTCAACCCCGAGGTGCTGGACGCGGCCGCGGAGCGTGCCCGGTGACGGCCGCCCCCACGGCCGCGGTCTGGGAGGGCCCCGACGTCGTCCGCCCCGCCCACCTGCCCGCCCCCGAGGTCCCCGACGGCTGGGCGCTGCTCGACGTGGCCTGCAACGGCATCTGCGGCAGCGACCTGTCCATCCTGCACGGCACCCACCCCCGGGCGGCGGCGCCGCTGGTGATGGGGCACGAGGTCTCCGGCTGGGTCGCGCGGGCCGGTGCCACCGGCCCGCGCGAGGGAGCGCTCGTGGCCGTCGAACCCCTCATCAGCTGCGGGCGCTGCCGCGCCTGCCGCACCGGCGCCGCGCACGTGTGCTCCCGGCTGGGCCTGTTCGGCATCGACGCCCCCGGCGGCCTGGCCACCCAGCTCGCCGTGCCGCCGGACCGCCTGCACGAGCTGCCGGGCACGGTCGACCCGCGCACCGCCGCCCTCGTCGAACCGCTGGCCGTGGCCGTGCACGCGGTGTCGCTGTCCGGCATGGAGCGCGGTGACGTCGTCTCCGTCCAGGGCGCCGGGCCGATCGGCCTGCTCACCGCCCTGGTGGCGCGCGCCGAGGGCGCCGGGACAGTCGTCGTCACCGAACCCGGGCCCTGGCGCCGCGAGGTCGCCCGCGGCTTCGGCCTGCGCGTCGCCGCCGACGGGGAGGAGCTGACCGCCGTCCTGGACGAGCTGACCGGCGGCGAGGGCGCCGACACGACCTTCGACACCGCCGCCCACCCCTCGGTCGCGGCGCGGCTCAGCTCCACCACCCGCGTGCTCGGCCGCGTCGTCGTGGTCGGCGTCTACAAGCAGCCCACCCCGCTGGACCTGCAGGGCGTCTGCTTCCGCGAGCAGTCGCTGCAGGGCGTGCGCGTCTACACCAGCGCCGACGTGCGGCGCGCGGTGCAGCTCGTCGCCGACGACGCGCTCGGCCTGGCCGCCTTCCCCACGACGGTGTTCGCCCTGGCCGACGTGGCGCGGGCCTTCGACGCCGCCGCCTCCGGCAGCGACTGCCTCAAGGTCCTCGTGACACCCCGCCCGGAACTGCTGGAGGATCGGACCGCATGAGCGACCCCTTCGACCTCACCGGCCGCACGGCCGTCGTCACCGGCGGCGGGCGCGGCCTCGGCCTGGGCATCTCCGCCTCGCTGCTGCGGGCCGGCGCCGACGTCGTCGTCCTCGGCCGCAGCGCCCCCGCCGCCGAGCTCGCGCAGGAGGCGGCCCGCTGCGGTCGGCGCCTGGTCCACCACGGCGTCGACCTGGGCGACGCCGCCGCGGTCGCGGCCACCGCGGCCGCCGTCCTGGCCGAGCACCGCGTCGACGTCCTGGTCAACAACGCCGGCACCCAGGAGCGCCACCCGGCGGTCGAGTTCCCCCTCGACGCCTTCGACCGGGTCCTGGACGTGAACCTGCGCGCGGTCTTCCAGCTCTGCCAGCTCTTCGGCGCACCCATGCTGGAGCGCGGCGAGGGCCGCGTGGTCAACATCGCCTCCCTGCTCTCCTTCCAGGGCGGGGTGACCGTGCCCGCCTACGCGGCCAGCAAGGGCGCGGTGGCGCAGCTGACGAAGGCGCTGTGCAACGAGTGGGCCGGGCGCGGGGTCGGCGTGAACGCGGTGGCCCCCGGGTACATGGCCACCGACATGAACGAGGCGCTGCTGGCGGACCCGGTCCGCCGCGAGCAGCTGTCCGTGCGCATCCCCGCCGGCCGGTGGGGGACGCCGCAGGACGTGGGCGACGTCGTCGTCTTCCTGGCCTCCCCGGCGGCCGCGTACGTGCACGGGCACGTCCTCGCCGTCGACGGCGGGTGGCTGGCCCGGTGACCCGAGGACCCGAACCCCTGGAGGCCCCGCCCGTGGACGTCCTCGACCGCGTCACCGCGGCCCGCCTCGTGCCCGTCGTCGTCCTCGACGACGCCGCCGCGGCAGGCCCCCTGGCCGACGCCCTCGTCGCCGGCGGCCTGCCCGTCGCCGAGGTCACCTTCCGCACCCCGGCCGCCGCCGACGCGGTGCGGGCCATGGCCGACCACGGCGGGGTGCTCGTCGGCGCCGGGACCGTCCTGACCCCCGCCCAGGTCGACCGGGCCGTCGCCGCCGGTGCGGCGTTCGTGGTCAGCCCGGGCCTGGACCGGGCCGTCGTGGAGCGCTGCCGCGAGCACGGGGTGGCGGTCCTGCCCGGCGCCGTCACCGCCACCGAGGTGCAGGCCGCGCTCGCGCTGGGCCTGTCCACCGTGAAGTTCTTCCCGGCCGCCACCTCGGGAGGGCCGGCCGCGGTCCGGGCGCTGTCCGCCCCCTTCGCCGACGTGCGGTTCGTCCCGACCGGCGGCATCGGCCCCGACGACCTCGGGCGCTGGCTGGAGGTGCCGAGCGTGCTCGCCGTCGGCGGGTCGTGGATGGTCCCGCGCGAGCGCATCGCGGCCGGCGACTTCGACGCCGTCCGGGAGCTGACGGCCCGCGCGGTCGTCCTGGCGGCGCGGTGAGCGGCGAGGCGGGCGCCCCGGTGAGCGGCGAGGCGGGCGGCCCGGTGCAGCTGCGGGCGGCCGGGGACTGCCGCTACGACCTGGTCTCCCTCGGGGAGGTGATGCTGCGCTTCGACCCCGGTGAGGGGCGCATCCGCACCGCCCGGCGCTTCGAGGTCCACGAGGGCGGCGGGGAGTACAACGTCGCCCGCGGGCTGCGCCGCTGCTTCGGCGCCCGCACCGCGGTCGTCACGGCGCTCGCCGAGAACGAGGTCGGCCGGCTCGTGGAGGACCTCGTCCTCACCGGCGGGGTCGACACCTCCCTGGTCCGGTGGGTCCCCGCGGACGGAGCGGGCCGCACCGTGCGCAACGGGCTGAACTTCGTGGAGCGGGGTTTCGGCGTCCGCCGCTCGGTGGGCGTCTCGGACCGGGGCGGCACGGCGGTCAGCCGCCTGGCGCCGGGGGACGTCGACTGGGACGACCTCTTCGGCGTCCAGGGGGTCCGCTGGTTCCACACCGGCGGGATCTTCGCGGCGCTCTCGGAGAGCACCGCCGCGCTCGCCGCGGAGGCGCTCGCCGCCGCCCGCCGGCACGGGACGACCACCTCCTACGACCTGAACTACCGCCCCAGCCTGTGGGCCGGCCGCGGCGGGGCGCAGGCCGCCCAGGAGCTGAACCGCCGCCTCGTCGAGCACGTGGACGTCCTCGTCGGCGCCGGCCTGGCGGGGCTGCCCGGCGACGGCGGCGACCCGCGCGAGCGGGTCCTGCGCGACGCCGCGGACAACCCCGGCCTGCGCGTGGTCGCCACCACGCGCCGGCGGGTGGTCTCCGCCTCGCTCAACGACTTCGGCGCCCTCGCCTGGTCGGCCTCCACCGGGGTGGTCGAGGGGCCCGACCTGCGCGACCTCGCCGTGCTGGACCGCATCGGCAGCGGCGACGCGTTCACCGCGGGGCTCGTGCACGGGCTGCTGAGCGGGCAGGGGCTGCAGCGGGCCGTGGACCTCGGGGTCGCGCACGGGGCCCTGGTCATGACCACCCCCGGCGACTCCTCGGCCGCGTCGGCCGCCGACGTGGAGGCGCTCCTGGCCTCGGGGGACGCCTCCGTGTCCAGGTGAGGGCGACCGCGCCGCCGGCGAGCACCTGCCGCCGGCGGCGCGGCTCCGCTGGCCGAGGTGCCGGTGCGCTCCTACCGTTGGAGGTCGGGGTCCGCTGCCCGGCCGTCCTCGCGACCGGGGCGTGGGCGACCGCAGTCGGCAGCATCGCTCGCGAGCGCAGCAGCGGAGGCGTCATGGTCCAGCGGTCCCGCTCCAAGGCACCGGCCAGTGCCCTGCAGGGGGCTCTCAGCATCATGATCTTCCTCGAGGTGGCCGCCGTCACCGGCGTGGTCCTGGGGCACGTGCTGCACAGCTACCTCCTGGGCGCCGCTCCCGCCGTCCTCATCGCCGCGGCCGTCACGGGGACCTGCGCGTGGGTGCGCCGGCGCCAGTGAGCCGCACCCCGCGGCACGCCCGCGGGCGTGCCGGCGACCCCGCCCGTACAGCGCGCGTTCGCCCGGGCACCGCCCCGGCGTCGCCGTCCGGTGGGCGCCGGGGTGGACCCTGGCGGCCGGGGAGCGCCCGGGCCGGGCGGCCCTGATCGGCGGAGCGGCGAGTGCTGGGGGCGGACGGGTGATCTCGGTGGAGCACGGCGCGCTCGCGGCCCTGGTCGTCCTCACCGTGGTGGTGGGCTTCGTCCGGTTGTGGAGCGACGTGCGCAGCGAGCTCTCCCGCTCCGACGGCGGGGCCGACGGCTCCGTCCCCCGCGGTGGCGGCACCCGCTCCGGGCGCCCTGCGACCGCTGATCCGCTGGACGGCGGTGACGGCGAGGGCGTGCTCGTGGTGGGGCGGCGGGCCGTGCGCGGGCCGGCCGCTGCGAGCGGTGCCCGCGTCCCCCGCCAGGGTGGCCCCAGCGCCCGGTCCTGACCCGCCCGGACCGTCCCGCCGATCCTTCCCGCAGGGGGAGTGGAGCGTCCTCCCGCTGCGTCCCCGCGCCGTCCCGCTGCCGTCCTGCTGCCGTCGCCTCCCGCGCGGTCCTCTGCCTGAGAGGTATTGCGCTCCCGGTACTCAACGCTACTATCTACTGGTAGTCAGTGACGTTGAATACCGGCGGGTCGGGGCGGGGGATCGTGGCGAAGCTGATCACGGAGATGCTCAAGGGAACCCTGGAGGGCATCGTGCTGGCGATCCTGGCCGGCCGCCCCGCGTACGGGTACGAGATCACCGCCCACCTGCGCGAGCAGGGGTTCGACGACATCGCGGAGGGCACGATCTACGCCCTCCTCGTGCGCGTGGAGCAGCGCGGTCTGGTCGACGTGCAGAAGGTCGCCTCCCAGAAGGGACCGCCGCGCAAGGTCTACTCCCTCAACGCCGCCGGCCGCGAGTACCTCGAGGAGTTCTGGAACACCTGGACCTTCCTCTCACGACGACTGGACCAGCTCCGGAAGGACGGGACGCAGTGATGGCGAGGAACCTCGTCGAAGCGCTCACCGGCGCGTTCGAGGACAAGAAGCGCTGGAGGGCGTACAAGACGCGCACCAGGGCGTTGCCGCAGGAGCACCGCTCCGCCGTCGAGGCGGTCGAGCGGTACCTGCTGCGCTCGGGGGACGCCCCCGTCGACGGCGGCCGGGCGGCCACGATGTTCGAGGACCTGGCGGACCTGTTCGAGCAGGCGGCCGCCGACGGCACGCCGGTGCGCGACGTCGTCGGCGAGGACCCCGTCGAGTTCGTCGAGGCCTTCGTGGCGACGTACTCCGACGGCGGCTGGATCGCCCGGGAACGCGGACGCCTGCGGCGCGCGATCGACCGCGCCGCAGGCGGACCGGTCGCGGGGGAGGTGCGGGACGCATGAGCCCCGCGGCCATCCGGGTGCGCGGTCTGGAGAAGTCCTACCAGATCCTGCGCGTGCTGCGGGGCGTCGACTTCGACGTCGAGCGGGGGAGCGTCTTCGCCCTGCTCGGCTCCAACGGGGCGGGCAAGACCACCCTCGTCAAGATCCTGGCGACCCTGGTGAAGGCCGACGCCGGCACGGCCAGCGTCGCCGGGCACGACGTCGTGAGCGGCGCCGACGAGGTCCGCGAGGCGATCAGCCTCACCGGGCAGTTCGCCGCGGTCGACGACAAGCTCAGCGGCCGCGAGAACCTGGTGCTCGTCGCCCGGCTGCGCCACCAGCCGGGACCCCGCGCGATCGCCGACCGCATGCTCGAGCGCTTCTCGCTCACCGAGGCCGGTCGGCGCAAGGTCGCCACCTACTCCGGCGGCATGCGCCGCCGGCTGGACATCGCGATGAGCCTCGTCGGTGAACCGTCGGTCGTCTTCCTCGACGAGCCGACGACCGGCCTCGACCCGCAGGCGCGCAACGAGGTGTGGGCGGCCGTCAGGGAACTCGCCGCGCAGGGCACGACCGTGGTGCTCACCACCCAGCACCTGCAGGAGGCCGAGCAGCTCGCCGACCGCATCGCCATCCTGCACGGGGGGCGCATCCTGGTGGACGGCACGCTGGAGGAACTGGAACGGCTGCTGCCGGCCGTGGAGGTCGAGCGCGTCGAGCGGCGCCCCGACCTCGAGAAAATCTTCCTCGCGCTCACCGGCGCGAACTCCCCGGCCGACGGGAACCCCGCCGCCGGGAACTCCAGCGACGGGAACTCCGCCCGGAAGGGACCGGTGACGAGGTGAGCAAGCGGTTCCTCGTCGACACGGCCGTGCTGACCGGCCGTTCGCTGCAGCACGTCCTGCGCAGCCCGGACACGATCATCACCACCGTGCTCATGCCGATCGCCTTCCTGCTGCTGTTCGTCTTCGTGTTCGGCGGCGCCATCGACACCGGGTCGGGCTCCGGTGAGGGCGACTACACGCGCTACCTGCTGCCCGGCATCCTGCTCATCACCGTGGCGTCGGGGATCTCCTACACGGCCTACCGGTTGTTCCTCGACGTGCAGAGCGGCATCTTCGAGCGCTTCCAGTCCATGCCGATCGCCCGCTCGGCGGTGCTGTGGGCGCACGTGCTCACCTCGCTGGTGGCCAACCTGATCTCCCTCGCGGTGGTGGTCGCCGTGGCGTTCGCCATCGGCTTCCGCACCGGGGCCGGCCCGGGCGGCTGGCTCGCCGTGGTCGGGATCGTCGTCCTGTTCACGCTCGCGCTGACCTGGCTGGCCGTGAACCCGGGTCTGACCGCCTCGTCGGTGGAAGGCGCCAGCGCCTTCAGCTACCCCCTGGTCCTCCTGCCGTTCCTCAGCTCCGCGTTCGTGCCCACGGCCTCCATGCCCGGCCCCGTGCGCTGGTTCGCCGAGCACCAGCCGGTGACCCCCGTCGTCGACACCCTCCGGGCGCTGTTCGACCAGCGGCCGGTCGGCGGCGAGATCTGGACCGCGCTCGCCTGGTGCGTGGGGGTCCTCGTCCTCGCCCACGTCCTGGCGGTGAGGACCTACCGCCGCAAGCTCGGCTGATGCCGGGGCGGGGAGCACCTCACCCGAGCAGCGCGTCGGCCAGGCGCGCGTCGGACTCCGCCTGCAGGTCCGGCTCGTGCACGGTCGTGGCGACGAGGAGCTCCGCGGCCCCCAGTCGCTCCAGCAGGTCGCCGACCTGCCGGCGCACCTGCGCCTCGGTGCCGACGACGGCCTGCGCGAGGACCGCGTCCACGGTGCGGCGCTCGCGGGCGCTGAGGGCGGCCAGGTCGACGTCGCCGGGGGCGGGCAGCGGCGGGAACTCCCCGCGGGTGCGCGAGACCGCCAGCGACCACGCCTGCGGCAGCAGCTCGCGCCGGGCCGCGGCCGGGTCGTCGGCGACGAGCACGTCGGCCAGCACCGCCACGCGCGGGCCGCCGTGGCCGCGGTCGACGAAGCGCTCCCGGTACTGCGCCAGCCGTGCCGGCTCGTCCAGCACCGGTCCGCCCACGACGACGGGCAGCCCCAGCTGCGCGGCGGTGAGCAGGCCCGCGCCGGTGGCCAGCACCGTGACCGGCGGCGCCGGCACGTGCGGGCGGACGGTCACCGGCGCCCGCCCGTGCAGCAGGTCCAGCAGCTCGGTCAGGGCCGTCGTGAACTCGTGCGCGTCGCTGCCGCCGGCGCGCAGCGCCGCCCGGACGGGGGCGGTGAAACCGGCCGAGCGCCCCACCCCGAGGTCCACGCGCCCCGGGCGCAGGGCCTGCAGGACGGCGAACTGCTCCGCGACCACCAGCGGCACGTGGTTGGGCAGCATCACGCCGCCAGAGCCGATCCGCAGCGCCGAGGACGGCTCCAGGGCCGCGGCGACGGCGCCCAGCAGCACCGCCGGTGCCGGGCCGACGACGCCGGGGACCGCGTGGTGCTCGGCCACCCAGAAGCGGTGGTGGCCCAGCGCCTGCGCGCGCACCGCGCGCTCGACGGTGGCCCGGACCGCGGCGGCGTCGTCGCCGGGTCCGCCGCCGGGCGGAGCGGTGGCGCGGGTGCGGTCCAGCAGCGACAGGGCGGGCGGGGCGGGTGCGGGCATGGTGGCAGGTGCAACACCGGGCGCGAGCGGCTGCATCCCGCCCGCCGCTCCCCGCCCGCGCCGGGTGGTCGGTGCACGGCTGCGGCGGCAGGATCGCGCCCGTGAGCTGGCACGCGGGCAACGCTGACGTCGACGGCGCCGAGGACGGGGGCTGGCTGCTCGGGCACTTCAAGGCCGGGCGGGTGCCGGAGCTGGCCAGCGCCGAGGTGGAGGTGAAGTGGGCGCGCCTGGCGCCCGGTTCCCGCGACGACGAGTGGACCGGGCCGGAACCGCAGACGTCGCTGTGCGTGCTGGTCGGCGGGGCCCAGCGGATCCGGTTCCGCACCGGTGAGGTGGTGCTGCGCCGGCCCGGTGACTACGTGCTCTGGTACCCGGGGGAGTCGCACACCTGGGAGTCCTCGGCGACCGAGGAGACGACGACGATCACGGTGCGGTGGCCCTCCCTCGTGCAGGGGTGAGGGACCCCAACCGCGCCCGCCGCGCGGTACCCGGCGGGTGCGTGAGCACGGCCCCTGATGAGGATAGGCTCCCCTTCTTCGTCCAGAGGAGGAGTCGCAGTGCGCGGACGCAGGCGTGTCGTGGTGGGGCTGGTCGCGGGGGTGCTGCTCGCCGGGTGCGGCGGCACCGGCGAGGCCGGGACCAGGGAGGGCCCCGGCGGCCCGGCGGAGACGGCCGCTGGGGCGGCGAGCACCGCCTCCGGCGGCGCGGCGCAGGACGCGGTGGGCACCTTCCCGCGCACGGTCGAGCACGACAAGGGCTCCACCACCGTCCCGGCGGCCCCGCAGCGCGTGGTCGCCCTCGACGACAGCCTCGTGGGCGCCGTCGCCGGTCTCGACGTGCAGGTCGTCGGCCACACCGGCGAACCCGAGGGGCTGCCGCAGGTGTTCCGGGTGCCGCAGACGCAGGGCTCCACCAACGTGGGCACGCTCGGCGAGCCGAACCTGGAGGCGATCGCCGCGCTGCGGCCGGACCTCATCGTCTCCAGCACCGTGCGCCACGACGAGCTGTACGAGGAGCTGTCCGCCATCGCGCCCACCGTCTTCACCGCCACCACCGGGCCCACGTGGAAGGACAACGTGCGCCTGGTCGCGCGGACCCTGGGGCGCGAGGAGGCGGGTGAGCGGCAGCTGGCGGACTACGAGGAGCGCGCCGCCGCGGTCGGGGCGGACGTGAACGCGGCCGCCGGCCGGCCGACGATCTCCCTGGTGCGCTTCCTGTCCACCGAGGACCCTGCGCGCCTGTACGCGAGGGCCTCCTTCCCCGGCATCGTCCTGCAGGACGCGGGGCTGGCGCGCCCGGCCAACCAGGACGTCGACGAGTTCGCCGTGGAGGTCTCCCCCGAGCAGATCGACGCGGCCGCCGCCGACCGGGTGTTCTACTCGCGCTACGACGTCGACGACCCGGCGGCGGCTGGCCGCTTCACCGGCAGCAGCCTGTGGCGGTCGCTGCCGGCCACCACGGAGGTCTCCGACGAGCGCTGGTACACCTCCGTCAGCGTGCAGGGCGCGCACCTGATCCTGGACGACCTCGCGAGCGCGTTCGGCGTCGACCCGCACCGGGTCTGAGGCCGGCCGGCGCAGCGGCCACCGCCTCACCGGGTGCCGTGGCTCGCGGCGTCCGGGCGGTCCATCCTCAGGCGGCGCTCCTCGCCGATGGTGAAGTAGTCGGACGGGCCGCCGCCGCGCAGCAGCGGGTCTGCGGCGAGGGTGTCGAAGACCCCGTCGACGAGCAGCCGCTCGTCGATGTGGACCACGACGACCTCGCCCAGGACCAGCCAGGAGCCGACCTCGCGCTGCGCGGCGTCGGTCAGCTGCTGGACGGCGCTGACCCTGCACTCGAAGGAGACCGGGCTCTCCGCCACGCGCGGGGGGCCCACCAGGACCGAGGGCACCGGCGTCAACCCCGCCAGCTCGAACTCGTCGACCTCGGGCCCCACCGTCGCCGAGGTCTGGTTCATCGGCCCCGCCAGCGCGGTGGAGGCCAGGTTCCACACGAACTCCCCGCTCGCCTCGGCGTTGGCGACGCTGTCCTTGCGCCCGGTGCTGGAGAACCCCACGATCGGCGGGCGGTAGTTGAACAGGTTGAAGAAGCTGTACGGCGCCAGGTTCCGCGTCCCGTCGGCCGCCGCGGTCGAGATCCAGCCGATGGGGCGGGGTGCGACGATCGAGTTCAGCGGGTCGTGGGCCAGGCGGTGACCCTCGCGGGGCTCGTAGGAGTGCACGGACGGGGACGCTACCGGTCGCGGTCCGGCGCCCGGTCGGCTCGCCCGACCGCCGGGGTGAGCACGAACCGCAGGGTGGCCCGGACGGCAGCGCCGGAGCGCCGCCGGGGGGTTCAGCGTGGTCCGCGGCGGAGGCGTCAGCGGGTCGTCCGAGGAGCGCGGGAAGACGCCGAGCTCGCGCCCTCCCGGAGGCGGCCCGGTGCTGCGGCCGTCGGCCGCCCCCCGCGAGGGAGGAGCGCGGTCCCCCTCGCGGAGGGACCTCAGCGCCCGAGGGCTCCGGCGACCCGCGCGGCGGCCTGGGCGGGCGTCAGGTGCGTGGTGTCGACGACCTCGGCGTCGCGGTGCAGCCAGGTGCGGGCCGCCTCGGCGTAGGGCTCCACGTGCCGCAGGCGGAACGGCGACGGGATCGGCGTGGCCGCCCGGATGCGGGCGCGCAGTGTCTGCGGATCGGCGTGCAGGACGAAGTGGTGGACCGGGACGGCGTGCTGGGCCAGGCCCGCGCTGATCTCGCGCCAGTAGGCCTCGACCAAGACGGTCATCGGCACCACCAGGGTGCCGCCGGTGTACTCGAGCACCCGGCGGGCGGTCTCCACCACGAGCGGCCGCCACGGTGGCCAGTGCTGGAAGTTCTCGGTCGCCGGCAGCCCGGGGGTGATGTCCATGAGCGTCTCGCCGACCTTCTCGGCGTCGAACACCCGCGAGTCCGGGAGCAGCCGCTGCACCAGGGCGCTGGTCGTCGTCTTGCCCACGCCGTGGGTGCCGTTGATCCAGACGATCACGGAGAGGGACGCTAGCGGTCCCGTGCGCGGAGCACCCGCGCCACCTCCGGACCGCCCGCCCACGGCCACCGGTCCTCCACGTGCGGCACGGACGACCCCCCGTCCACCGGCGGGACCGCCACCGCCGCCACGCGCCCGCGCCACGCGGTCGTGGGGGAGGTCGTTAGTGTTGTCGCTCCGCCCGCGGACGCGGAGGGGGAACGGGACACCTGGGGGCGACTGGCTCGTGCACGGCGACTGCGGACCCGATGCGAGGAGGCTCGGGGAGAGCGAGGCCATCGAGCTCTACTACGACGACTTCGCTCCGCACTACGTGCCGGGCTGGCGTTCCCTGGAGCACTACGGTCCTCTCGTCGCGGACTTCCTGCTGCGCACCGTGACGCCCCAGTGCCGGGTGCTCGACGTCGGGTGCGGCCCGGGGCAGCTGACGAGGAACCTGGCCCCGGACGTGCACGTCACGGGCATCGACCTGTCGCCGCAGATGCTCGCGGTGGCGACTGCGGGCCGGCCGGGGGGCCACTACGAGCAGCACGACTTCCACGACCCGCTGCCGGGCGACTGGGAGCTCTTCGACGTCGTCGTCGCCGTGGGGTGCCTGGAGTTCTGCCGGGACCTCACCGCGACGCTGCGGAACCTCGCCGACGCGTGCGCGCTCGGGGCCCGGCTGCTCGTGGGGGTCGTCGAGGACCGCGCGGCCGGAGGACCCGGCCGGTCCCGGCGCGCGTTCTCCGAGGACGGCCTGCCCGGGGTCGACATGCACTGCTACGACGCCACGGCGCAGCTGGCGGCGATCACGGCCGCCGGGCTGTCCCCGTGGTCGTACCGGTTCGTCCCGGCCTGGCGGCACGACGAGTACTCCTACGTCGTGCAGTACGGGCTGTGGGAACTGCGTGCGGAGGCGCCGGTGCGCCGCGACCGGGCGCGGTGAGCGCACCAGGGGACGGACCGCCGCCGCAGCCGCCTACCGGTCGGTCTGCTGGTCGGTGCCCTCCTGCTCGCGGGAGCGCCTGACGTACCAGGCGGCGAGGAAGTAGATCCCCACGACCGTGAAGGTGATCTTGACCAGCCACGTGAACGGGGTGCTGTCGTCGTGCAGCAGGGTCCACGACAGCGCGGCGACGGCCGCGTAGAGCAGCCCCGCCCGCTTGGACTGCTCCAGCGTCTTCGTCGCCCGCCACCAGGGTTGCCGCGCCATGGTGACAGTGTGACGCCTCCCTCCGCGCCGCTCCCGCGGGGTCGGCGGCGACGGCTCCCCTGGAGCGGCCGGCTACCGCCACGAGCCCGGTGCGGAGCCCGGCGCCTGCGGGGGCGGTGAGCTGCGCGGGAGCGTCCGCAGGAACTCGCGGTAGGTGGCGAGCACCCCGGGCGCCAGCAGCTCCCTGGGCCGGAGGGCCGCGGTGAGCAGGCCCAGCGCGTCGGACTCCTCCACCGCCGGCCGGGCCATCGAGTGCGTCGCCCGGAAGCGGGCGACCCGCACGTCGTCGCCGAGGATCCGCCGGTAGGTGGCCTCGGTCTCCTCGACGTCGACGTTGCGGTCCTGCGAGCCCAGCTGCAGCAGGACGGGGACGTGCCGGGCGGCGGCCGCCTGGAGGTCCGCCGTCGCATCGGCGCGGAAGTTGCGCAGCACGAAGCCCCAGCGCTGCGCGTCCACCGGGTGCTCCTCCGTCGTCTGCGCGAGGTAGCGGGCGTGGTCGGCCCCGGACTCCAGCAGCGCCCGGGTGCGGTCGCTGGCCGCGATCGCCTCCCGCCGCGCGGCCGCGTCCGCGCCGTCGTGCTCCAGTTCGGCGAGCAGGTTGAACCGGCCCTGCCGCAACCAGTTCACCGCCGGGCTGACGGCGACGACGGCGTCGACGTCGGAGCGGGAGCGGACCACCTGCGGCAGCACCCACCCGGCCTGGCTGGCCCCCCACAGCACGGTGGTTCCGGTCGGCAGGTCCGGCTGCGCCGCGGCCCAGTCCAGGACGTGCGAGACCTCGGCGGCGCGCTCGTCCATGCTCTGCGACAACCAGTTCCCGCTGGAGCCGCCCACACCGGGCTTGCTCCAGGACAGCGTCGCGAAACCCGCGTCGGCGGCCGCCTCGAACCAGGGCCGGTACAGGCCGTCGTGCGTCGCCTCGACGGCTCCGTCGCCGTGCACGAGCACCACCAGGCCGTGCGC
Source organism: Kineococcus aridisoli (assembly GCF_050871885.1). Lineage (NCBI taxonomy): Bacteria > Bacillati > Actinomycetota > Actinomycetes > Kineosporiales > Kineosporiaceae > Kineococcus > Kineococcus aridisoli. The sequence continues at coordinate 54,236 of NZ_JBJLSF010000002.1, forward strand.
GCTGCCCCGCGGGCGGGCCACGACCGCGTCCAGGGTCCCGCCCGGCACGGGGACGGTGATCCGCTCCTCCTCGGTGCGGTAGTCGTTGCCGACCACCACCAGCACGCCCAGGACGAGGGCGAGCACGCCCAGGACCGCGAACCCCCGAAGTATCATCTTCTTCACGATCGTAGACTATGCGATAGTTGACTCGTGGAGATCACCTGCGGTGTCACGACGGCGGAACGGGCGCGCGTCGGCGCGCTGTACTGGGAGGCGTTCGGGGCGAAGCTGGCCCCCGCCTTCCGCGACGAGGCGACCGGCCGGGCCGAGGTCACCGCGGCCCTGGTCGCCGACCGCGTCCTGGTCGCCCGCGAGGGCGAGCAGGTGCTCGGGGTCTGCGGGTTCCGCGCCGGCGGACGCGGCGCGCTGCACTGGACGTGGCGGGCGACGCGCTCGCGGTTGGGGCGGCTGGCTGCGCTGCGGGCCGCGGCGGTCCTCGTGCCGCTGCACCGCGCCGACGTCCGCGGCGTCCTGGTGCTGGACGGGTTGTGCGTCGCGGCGGAGCGGCGGGGCGCCGGGACGGGATCGGCGCTGCTGGAGGCCGCCGCCGACCTCGCGGCGGGCCGGGGCGAGCGCGCCGTCCAGCTGAGCGTGGTCGACACCAACCCCCGGGCGGAGGCGCTGTACCGGCGCCTCGGCTTCTCCGTCGTCGCGCAGGGCGGCACGGGCCCGCTCGCGGACCTGTACGGCTTCCGCCGCTACCGCACGCTGCAGCGCCCCGTCGGCGGACCGGGGCAGGGACGACGGTGACCGCCGCCTGGACCGCCGCCTCGACGCCCGCCCCGGTCCCCGCCCCGCGCACGGTGCTGGAGGCCTTCCTCCCGCTGCGCGGGGAGGTCGGACTGGACCTGGTCTACGACACCGCCAACGCCGTCGGGCTGGACGACCAGCCGGTCCGGTTGACGATCCGCCGCCTCGTCGCCGCCGGTGACGTCGAGCAGCGCGGCCGCGGCCGCGCCGCCACCGTGCGCTGGACCGCGGCGGGGCGGGAGCGGATCGAGCGCGACCGGCTAGCGCTGCGCCTGGTGCGGGCCCAGGACGCGGGCGCGGCGCCGTGGGACGGCCGCTGGCACCTGCTCGCGGTCAGCGTCGAGGAACCGGCCCGCTCCGTGCGCGACGCGCTGCGCCGCAGCCTCCTCGCCGCTGGTGCGGCCGCGGTGTCCACCGGGTTGCACGTCAGCACGCACGACCTGTCGGCGCTGCTGGGGGCCACCGACCGCCGCCACCTCGTCCTGGCCACCGCGGACTCCCTGGAGGTGCGGGGTCTCGCCGACCCGCTGGCCCTCGCCGAGCAGCTGTGGCCGGCCGCTCCCGTGGACCGGGCGTACGACGCCCTCGCCGCCGCGCTCGCGCGGCCGCCCGCGCCGGACCCGCTCGTGCAGCAGCTGCGGCTGGCCGACGCCCTCGAGCGGTCCCTGCGCGACGACCCGCTGCTGCCGCACGAGCTGCGCCCGCGACCGTGGCGACCGGCGCAGCTGCGCCGGCGGTGGTACGAGGCGTGGGGCGCGCTGGCCGAGCAGCTCGGCGAGCGTGCGCTCTACCGCGGCTGGCTGGAGACCTGACCCGGCGCCGTGCGGGCTCAGCCGCGGCGGGCGTGCTTGTGCGCGTACATGCGCTGGTCGGCGACCTTCAGCGCGGTGTCCAGGTGCACGAGCAGCAGCCGGCGGAGCAGGAGGACGGCGGTGTCGGCGGCACCCGTCGAGATCCCCGCTGCCGCCCGGACCCCGGGACGCGCGGACCCGGCCCGGGACCGCTGGTAGGTGAGGCTAGCCTTGCACCGTGCACCGTCGATCTCTCCTCGCCGCGTTGGCCGCTTCCGGCGCCCTCACCACCCTCGCCGCCTGCGGAGGTGAGGACGGCTCCTCCGACGCGGGGTCCACCTCGCGCGCCGGGACGCCGGCGGCCGCCGGGGACGGCGCGTTCCCCGTCACCATCGAGCACAAGCTCGGGTCGACGACGATCGAGTCCGCCCCCACCAGGGTCGTCACCGTCGGCTACAACGAGGAGGACTTCGTCCTGGCCCTCGGCGTCACCCCCGTGGGCGCGCGCACCCCGCTGGGCAGCTACGACGCCACCCGGAGGCCCTGGGCGGTCGACCTGCTGCCCGCCGGCGGGATCCCCTCGGTCGGCCAGAGCGAGCTGAACTTCGAGACGATCGCCTCGCTGCAGCCGGACCTCATCATCGGCGCCTACGCCTACCTCGAGCAGGCCGACTACGACAAGCTCAGCGCGATCGCGCCGACCGTCGGCGACGTCATCCCCGCCGGTGAGGGCGCCGACTCCACCGCGGCCGCCAGCTGGCAGGAGGAGCTGCAGGTCATCGGCCGGGCGCTGGGCAAGGCCGACGAGGCGAGCGCGCTCACCCAGGACGTCGAGGGCGACTTCCAGGACGCCGTCGACGCCCACCCCGAGTTCACGGGCAAGACCGTCAGCGTCGTCCTCTACAACCAGGGCTACTACCAGCTCGACTCCGCCGATCCGCGCGGGGACTTCTTCCTGCAGTTCGGCTTCGACGAGAACCCGAGCACCAGCGCCGACGGCGGCCTCAGCGAGGAGCAGGTCGTCGAGCTCGACACCGACGTGCTCGTGGTGCTCGGCCAGAGCGCGCAAGAGTTCGCGGCGAACCCCGTCGCCGCCGGGCTCGCCGTCGTGACGGAGGGCCGCACCGTCTACGTCCCGACCTTCGACAGCGACTTCGCCGGTGCGCTGGGGAACTCCAGCCCGCTCTCGCTGCCCTACGCCGTCGAGCAGGCCGTGCCGGCCCTGGCCGCCGCGGCCGACGGCGACCCGGGCACGGTGCCCGCCACCCTCTGACGAGGACGGTCCGCGGGCGGTCGCGACGACGGTCGCGACCGCCCGCCGCCCTGCCTGCGCCGGTGGTCCGGGTCCGGCGCGCCCCGCACCCCGCGGCGGTCCCGGCCCGCGCGGACCCGCTGCCGGCGGTGGGATCTCCGGGCGGGCGGGTCCGCCTGCGGGGTCGACGAGCGGTGCTGAGGTCAGGCTGACCTCGCACGTCGTGAGCGGTCGGGCGCCGAGGGGAACGCCTCGGCGTCGACGACGCGGTGGGGGAGGACTCCTCCGCGGCGAACGCCGCCCGGCACCACCTCCGGCGAGCGCACCCCGCGGCGACGGGCCGTCCTGGCGGCCGCCGGTGGCCTGGCGCTGCTGCTGGCCGGCTGCGGCGAGCCCGGCGGGAGCGCCGCAGCCGGGTCCGCGGCGAGCCCGGAGGCGAGCAGCTCCTCCGCTCCCGCCACCCGCGTGCTGGGCGTCACCGACCTCCACGGGGGTTCCCCGCCCTCGTGGTCGGCCGAGGCGCAGCAGCAGGGCACCACCGCCCTGCCGGCGGGGGAGCAGCTGGACCTCGTGGCCGAGGCGGCCGGTCGCCGCGACGGCGTGCAGGAGCTGGCCAGCGCCTACGAGGAGGAGGTCCCGCAGGTGCGGCAGCAGGTCGAGGTCCCGCAGGGGACCGCGGTGTTCATCCTGTCCCTGCCCAACGGCAAGCCTCACCTCGTCCCCGCCGACGCGCCCAACGCCTTCGTCGTCGACCTCGGGGGTCGCAGCCTGGCGGAGCTGCAGGCCGACCCGCTGTACGCGGCGCTGCCCTCGTTCGCCGCCGGGAGCGTGTGGGAACTGCCCGCCACCAGCTACCGGCCCGACCACGACGGAACGGTGGGCGCCCTCGACGCCCTGGCGCAGCTGTTCGGCGCCTGAGGCGGGGACCTGGGAGGGCGAGGCGCAGGGCGGGACGTGCGGACGTGACGCGCGCCGCGGCTGCTCAGTCCCCGCGGCGCCGGCGGTAGCTGCGCGTCTTGTGCCGGTTGCCGCAGACCTCCATCGAGCACCAGCGGCCGCCACCGCTGCGGGAGGTGTCGTGGAAGGCCCACCGGCAGTCCGGGGAGGCGCACAGCTTCAGGCGCTTCCACCCTCCCGAGGCCACCTGCGCGGCCACCGTCTCGACGAGCACGTCCAGGCCCGCCGCACCCGTCCCCGCGCTCAGGCGCAACCGGCCCGCGGCGTCCGGCGCCAGGTGCACCGGGAACGCCGCCAGCAGTTCGGCGGTCCGCGCGGTGCCGGTGCCGGTGCCGGTGCCGGTGCCGGTGCCGGTGTCGGGGGTGAGCGCCGCGCGCAGGGCGGTGCGCAGCGAGCGGGCGGCGCTCAGGGCGCCGGCGCCCGCCTCCCCGTCCGGGACGGGCAGCCCGTGCGCCTGCAGCCACGCCGACAGCTCCTGCGGGGAGGTGAGCCGGTCGGTGGCCGCGTGCTGCTGCCCGTGGCGCTGGAAGGTCCTCTCGTCGAGGGTGTTGAGGAACTGCTCGACCAGCCCGAGGTCACCGACGAGCCCGGGCGCGACGTCCGGCACGACCGCGGGGGCGACGTTCGACGCGGCGTCCACCGCTGCACCAGGCACGACACCAGCTTAAGCGGTAGCTGGTGTTGACGGCTCGACGACACCGGTCCTACGGTTTTCCGGTGTCGACTTCGCGGGAAGACCCGACCCCCGGCACCCACCCCTGGATCCAGGTGCCCGGTACCGGCCTGCAGGAGCTGCGGGCACGCTCCGGCCGGGAGGGAGGGTCCCGGTGAGGCGGCACCACCTCGTCCGCACCGACCAGGCCGTCCTGGACGACCTGCGGGACCGGTTGCGCCGCTTCCGCGGCGTGCCCGGGGTCCAGCTCGACGGCACGCCGGGTGTTCCGGAACCCCTGCTGCGCGCGCTGGTCGAGCACTGGCGCGACGGCTTCGACTGGCGGGTGCAGGAGGAGCGCATCGCCGCCCTCCCGTGGTGGGAGACCGAGCACGCGCCGGTCCCCGTGCGCGCCGTCGTCTCGCCCGCCACCGGGAACTCCCCGACCGGTCCCGCACCGGTCGTCCTGCTGCTGCACGGCTGGCCCGATTCCGTGCTGCGCTTCGAGCGCCTGCTGCCGCTGCTGGCCGACGTCACCGTCGTCGCCCCGGCGCTGCCGGGTTTCCCCTTCGCCGCCCCGCTGGCGCAGGGCGGGCTGTCCTCGGTGGCGATGGCCGACGCCGTCGCCGACGCGATGGCGGAGCTGGGGTTCGGGCGCTACGTGGTCTCCGCCGGTGACGTCGGCTGCGACGTCGCCGAGGCCCTCGCCGCCCGCCACCCGGCAGCGGTGACCGCGCTGCACCTCACCGACGTCTCCCAGTACCACTTCCTGGTGGACCCGCCCACCGACCTGGACGCCGTCGAACGCGCCTACCTCGAGCGCGGTCACCGCTGGCAGGCCGCCGAGGGCGGGTACATGCACGAGCAGTCGACGCGGCCGAACACCCTCGCGGTGGGCCTGGGCGACTCCCCGGCCGCGCTGGCCGCGTGGATCGTGGAGAAGCTGCTGCGCTGGAGCGACGGCGACGGTTCGCTGACCGACGTCTTCAGCCTCGACGAGGCGCTGACGTGGGTGAGCGCCTACTGGGTGAGCGCCAGCATCGGCACCTCGTTCACGCCCTACGCCGCCGGCGGCGCGAAGGACTGGCCGAGGATCGAGGCGCCCACGGTCGTCACGATGTTCCCCGGGGACCTGGTCAACGCCCCACGGCGGTTCGCCGAGCGCTTCTTCGACGTCGTCGCCTGGTGCGAGTTCGAGCGCGGTGGGCACTTCGCGGCCTGGGAACGCCCGCACGACTACCTGTGGGGGGTGCGCACCGCCCTCCAGGTGCGGCGCCGGGCCTGACGCGGTGGCGTGCGGGACCAGCGCCTCCCGCCGCCTCCGGCGACGCCAGGGGAGTCCCCTCCCCGCCCGGCACGCGCGCCGGCGCGGTCAGCCGGCGTGGTCAGCCGGCGTGGTCAGCCAGCGCGACCCGTCCGCTCGACGCTGGTGGAGACCGAGGTGCCGTCCCTGCCGGTGGTCCAGGGCATGACGCGGTGCCAGCCGGCGCGCACCAGCGCCCGGTCCAGGTCGCCGGTGCTCACGGGCGCACCGGACGGCTGCGAGGCCCACGGCAGCAGCCGTTCCCACCCCGAGCGCGCGCGCTGCCGCCGTGGTGGGGAGGGGTGCCACGTCCGCGGTGCCTCCTCGGCGGGAGCGCCCTGCGCGAGAGCGCCCCGGTGGTCGCCGCTCCGGCCGGGGTCCTCGGCCGGTCCCGGCTCGTGCAGCGGTACCCGCGAATGCCGCTGGCCCGTCTCGGGCAGCGTCAGGAGCAGGCCGTTGACGGTGTCCCGAGGAGCGCCGGTGCCGGCGGTGGCGGCGCTGTACGTGGCCCTCAGCCGGCGCCCCCTGGGGGCGGGTCCGTCCCAGTCGGGCGGGTCGCCGAGGTCGCGGGCGCGGGCCACCCCGCAGGCGAGGTCGCTCAAGTGCTCGGCCAGCTCCGCGGTCTGGGCGTGCAGCCGCTGCAGCGCGGGGAGCACGTCGCCGGCGGCGCCGGGCGGGGAGGTAGCGGGCCGCCACCGGCTGAGGTCGTCGGGGGCCCGCCGCCAGCGGTGCTCCCCGCGCGACTCCCCGTCGGGTTCGCCGTCTTCGCCGTCGCCGGTGGTCCCGGTGAGCGCCCAGGGCTGGTGCAGCAGTGCGTGCTGGCTGCGGGCGAGGTCCTCCGCGGTGTCCACGGCCTGCAGGAGCTCGTCGAGCAGGTACCCGGTCAGCCGCTCGGCGGCCAGGCGGCGGATCCTGGCGCGCATCCCCTTGCCGCCACGGATCCTCCTGCCCGCGGCGGTGCGGTCGAGCGTGCTCCACAGCTGCGACAGGCCCTGGTCGACCCGGGAGGTGGCGAGGGTGAGGCGGCCGACTTCGAGCAGCACGTCGTCGCTGGGGGAGGTGGCCACGGCGTCAGCTTGCCGCAGCAGCAGGCCCGCGCAAGAGCACGGGTCCGCCGTCCGTGCGGCGGCGGGTGGCGTCGTGGCGCCGTGGTGCCGCGGAGGACGGGCTGCTCGTCGGCGGCCGCGGCTGCCCACCGTCGATCGGCGCTTCGGCGACCACGACGTCCGGCTCCGCCGAGCGTCCCGCTCGCCGAGCCGCTCAGCAGCTGCGCTCGGGCTGCGCACCGGGCCCGCACGGCGGCGGCTGCACTGCGGGTGCGGTGGCGCTGGGCTCCTGCACGAGCTCGGTGGAGCGGAACTCCACCTCCCCGTCCTCGTCGACGTTCCGGGTCTCCAGCAGCGCTCCCGTCCGCGGGTCGAGGACGTAGACGACGCGGAACCAGCCCTGGTCGAGCTGGTCGCGCTCGATGGCGGTGCCCCGGCGCCCGGCGGCGTCGGTCGCCGGGCCCAGGAGCTCCACGTCGGGCACGCTCGCGGCCACCTCCCACAGCGCCTGGCGCAGCGCCGGGGAGGCGGGGCTCTCGCGCAGCAGGCCGGTGACGCTCTCCCACAACTCGTTCTCCTCGCCGGCTCCGTGGCCGGCGACCTTCCGGCGCAGCAGCGCCCCCAGCGCGTCGGGGTCGGTGGGCAGCGACTCGAGGTCCTGCCAGGACAGGGAGTCGCCGCCCACGACGAACGTCGCAGGCCGGTCGAGGCCCTCGGTGCGGACCTGCGCCGGGCCGACGGCACCGCCGTCGAGGGCGCCGGGGACCAGGGCCTCGTCGCGCAGGACGGACTCCTCGCTGCGTCCCTGCCAGATCTCCCGCCGCAACGGCGCGGTGGCGGGGTGGTCGACCTCGGAGCGCACGTACCAGTACGCCGCCCCGGCGGCTCGGTCGGGTTGCTGACCCGCGGCCCGGGCGGTGACGAGCAGGACCTGCTCGGCCGACGCCGACGGTGCGCCGGCCAGCGGGACGACCAGCACCGCCGTCACCACGGCCGCCGCGCCGACCAGGGTGGTGGGGATCCAGCGGCGCGGGCCGCGGGAGGCGCGGCGGGCGCGGCGCACCGCCACGACGCGCCCCTCGGCCCGCTGCACCGCGGCGTCGAGCCGTCGGCGGCCGGCGAGGAGCTGCTCGGGGGCCGGGCCGGGGACGCCACCCGCCTGCCGGGCCAGGGCGTCCAGGTCCGAGTCGGGGGTCGTGGCGTGGTTCGTGGCGTGGTTCGTGGCGTGGTTCACGGCGTGCTCCGTCAGCAGGAGGGGGTGGAGGCGGTGGAGGCGGTGGTCAGGACGGTGCGGGCCCGTTGGCGGGCTCGTGAGAGGCGGGTGCGCACGACGGTCGGCGCCACCCCCAGGGCTGCTGCCGCCTCGGTGGCGCTCAACCCCTCCCACGCGACGAGCAGGAACGCCTCGCGCTCGGCCGGGCTCAACGCCTCCAGCGCCTGGCGCAACCGGTCGCGCTGGGCGCGGGCGTCGAGGCGCTCGTCGACCGCGTGCCAGTCCACCCCGACGTCGGTGTCGACCAGGGCGTCGGGCCGTCGCCGGCGCAGGTGGGCCCGCACGACGTTGCCGCTGATGCCGTACAACCAGGGCAGGGCCGAGCCGCTGCTGTGCGGTCGGTAGCGCACCCGCGCCTCCAGGGCGGCCACGAAGACGTCACCCAGCAGGTCCTCGGCGGCGCTCGGGCCCGCACGGCGGGCGATGAAGCGGAACACCGCCGTCGCGTGCCGCTCGTACAGCTCTCCGAAGGTCTGCGGTCGCAGCAGCGACCGGGCCAGCAGCTCGTCGTCCGCCGCGGGCTCGTCCATCGACTCGTCGCTCACCACACCCCGCTCATGCACCTGGAGCCCGGAGCGTGACAGGGCGCCGCCCCGCACGAGGGCGGACGTGCCGGGGTGCCGCGGCGGTCCGGGGCCCCACCGCCCGTGCCGTCCTCCCGGCCTCCCGCCAGGAGGTGCGGGGCGGTGCGGGCCCGCACCGGCGCCGACGCCCCTGGTCGGCGCTGGTGCCGCTCAGCTCGCAGTGGGCAGGGTGAGGATCTCCGCTCCGTCCTCGGTGATCGCGATGGTGTGCTCGCTGTGCGCCGTCCGGCACCCCGTGGCGCTGCGCAGGGTCCAGCCGTCGGCGTCGGTGGTGAGGTCGGCGGTGTCGGCCATGACCCACGGCTCCAGCGCCAGCATCAGCCCGGGGCGCAGCTGGTAGCCGCGTCCGGGCCGCCCGCTGTTGGCGACGTGCGGGTCCTGGTGCATCGTCGAGCCGATGCCGTGACCGCCGAACCGGGTGTTCACCTGGTAGCCGGCCTCGGTGAGGACCGAGCCGATGGCGTGGGAGACGTCACCGGTGCGGGCGCCGGGGCGGGCGGCCGCGATGCCGGCGCTCAGCGCGCGTTCGGTCGCCTGGATCAGCGCCACGCTCTCCGCCGGGCGGGTGCCGCCCACGACGAAGCTGATGGCGGCGTCCGCGGCGATCCCGTCGAGCAGGACGGCCAGGTCCAGGGTCAGCAGGTCGCCGTCGGCCAGGGCGTAGTCGTGCGGCAGGCCGTGCAGGACGGCGTCGTTGACGCCGGTGCAGACGTAGTGCCCGAACGGCCCGCTCCCGAAGGAGGGCGCGTAGTCGACGTAGCAGGACTGCGCTCCCGCGTCGGCGATCATCTGCTGGGTCCAGCGGTCGACGTCCAGCAGGTTGGTGCCGACCTCGCTGCGGCTCTTCAGCGTCTGCAGGATGTCGGCGACCAGGGCTCCCGTCCTCCTGGCGCGGGCCAGTTCGGTGGCGTCGAAGATCTCGATCATGGGTGTCCTCCCCGCCGTGCCGATGATGATACCGGTCATCTTATACCGGTACTATCATCGGAGCCATGGTCAGGCTGCCGCTCACCCCCGCCGAGCTCGAGCGCGGGCAGCGCCTCGGCGCCCTGCTGCGCCGCGCGCGGGGAGGACGCTCGATGCTCGAGGTCGCGCTCGAGGCGGGTCTGTCGCCGGAGACCCTCCGCAAGATCGAGTCCGGTCGCGTCGCCACACCGGCGTTCCCGACCGTCGCGGTCATCGCCGACGTCCTCGGGTTGTCCCTCGACGAGGTGTGGGCGCAGGTCCGCCTGCCCGAGGAGGAGGGCGCGGACCCGGGCGGCCGGGCGCGCCGGCGGCTGGTCTCCTGACGCCGGAGGCCGGCCCGGCGCGGGCCCGCCGCGTCGGTGGTGCTCGACGGGGGTCGTGGCCGCCGCTCAGTCGCCGGGGACGGAGCTGCCCGGCGTGCGCCCGGGGAGCCGCCGGTAGGTGCTGACCGTCGTGCCGCCCTGGAGGGTGGAGGTGCCGGTGAGCGCGAAGGGCAGGGCCCGGGGCCCGTCGGTGGCGATGAGCGGGATGCCGGTGCCGAGGACGACGGGGTAGCGCTTGACGACGAGCTCGTCGATCTCCTCGAGGAGGGCGCCGGCGAGCCTGCCGCCGCCGGCGAGCCAGATGCCCGCACCCGGTTCCTGCTTTAAGCGGCGCACGCGGGAGACAGGGTCGCCGGCGACCACCTCGACCTGCGGGTCCAGGTCGGCGGGCAGGGTGGTCGAGACGACGACCTGGCGCAGGTGGGCGTAGGGGCTGGTGATGCCGGCCTCCAGCGCGGGGGCGTAGGTGCCCCGGCCCATCACCACGGTGTCGAAGCGGGTTCCGGGCGCGGTGACCCCGAGCGGGCCGCGCACGTGCGTGGGCAGGGTCTCCGGGAACTGCGCGGCGATGAGGTCGAGCACCGGCTGGTCGACGGGGAAGAACTCGGTGGAGCCGTCGGGCGCTGCGATGAACCCGTCGATGGTCACCCCCACGTAGTAGGTCAGCGATCGCACGGGCCTGCTCCTCTCCGCGGGCGTTCCGGTCGGCCTCGACCACTGCGGGCAGGGTAGTCGCCACCCTCGGTCCGGCAGGTCCCTTGACCGCCCTGCATGGTTAATGTACGTTCACTAATGAATTGGGGTGGTCGGGCAGCAGGAGGGCAGGCTCGTGGCGAGGCCACGCACCGTCAGCGACGAGCTGATCCACGAGGCCACGGCCGAGGTGATCCGCCGCCACGGGCTCAAGGGCACCACCCTGGCGGCGGTGGCCGCCGAGGCGGGCCTGTCCGCGGCGGGGCTGGTGCAGCGCTTCGGCTCCAAGCGGCAGCTGCTGCTGGAGTTCGCCCGCCGTGCCGAGGCGGCCACCGGCGCGTGCTTCACCGGCAGCCGCGCCGCGACGACCTCACCGCTGCAGGCCCTGCACGCGGCGCTGGCCGCGCTGACGGCGCAGGTGCGCGAGCGCTCCGACCTGGCCAACAACCTCAGCTTCCTGCAGCTGGACGTGAGCGACGAGGAGTTCCGGGTCCTGGCGGCCGCCAACGCCCACCGGGTGCAGGCGCAGGTCGAGGAACTCCTGCGGGAGGCGGTGGACGCGGGGGAACTGCTCGCCGACACCGACGCCCGCGCCCTGGCGCGCACCGTCCACCTCACCTACAACGGCGTGCTGACGCTGTGGCCGCTGACGGGGACGCAACCCCTGGCCCGCGAGCTGCACACCGCGGTCGACGCCGCCCTGCGGCCGCACCTGTCCACCCTCCGAGACCTGGGAAGCGAGCACCCGTGACCTCCTCCACCACCACCACCTCCGCGACGTCCTCCACGACCTCCTCGACGGCGGCGGACCGCACCGCACGCGCCGACGGCGCCGCGCCCTTCACCGGCGCGGTCTTCATCGCCACCAGCCTCGACGGGTACATCGCGCGCCCCGACGGTGACATCGACTGGCTCACCCGGCGAGGCGCCGAGGCGGGGGAGACCGGCTACGAGGCGTTCATCGACGGCATCGACGCCCTGGTGATGGGGCGCGGCACCTACGAGAAGGCCCTCACCTTCGACTCCTGGCCCTACCCGGGGCGCACCGTCTTCCTGCTCAGCCGCCGCGCCGAAGCCGGTGCCGACGCACGCGTGCGCGTCGTGCGCGACGTGCCGCAGGCGGTGGCGGCGATCACCGCCTGCGGCGCCCGGCGCGTCTACGTCGACGGCGGGCAGGTGGTGCAGTCCTTCCTGGCGGCAGGCCTGGTCCAGGAGCTGACCATCACCACCGTGCCGGTGCTCCTGGGTCGGGGTTTGCGCCTCTTCGGGCACCTGGAGGCCGACGTGGACCTGCAGCTGCGTGCGAGCACGGTCCTGGGCGCCGGTTTCGTGCAGTCCACCTACGCGGTCGTGCGCTGAGCGCCACCGGCGGGCCGGGTGCTCAGCGCACGGTCGCGCCGTGGTGGGCGCGCAGGCGGACGGCGATGTAGGGCCGGCCCGGCAGGTCGACGACGAAGCGCCCCGAGCGGGTCCCCGGCAGCGTCTCGACCGTCATGTTCCAGGTGTCGACGACGTCGACCTCCCAGGCGGTGGCCGGGTCGAGGAAGAACCGCCGGAAACCCGGCCGGTGCAGCCCGAAGTAGACGAGGTGGTGCTCGCCGGCCACGCCGGCGCTCACGGCGTCCCACGCCCCGGGCAACGGATCGAGCACGCCGCCGGGTGCCTCCCGGACGATGGACGCGAGGAAGGCGATGCGCTCCGGGCTGCTCCCGCGCAGCGCGCCGCCCTTGGACCACCACAGCACCTCGTCGGGGTCGAGGTAGGTCTCGCCGTGCCCGACGTAGCCGCCGCGCAGGGCCCCCTCCCAGCAGCGCCGGGTCATCTCCTCACCGGTGATGCTCCCCCAGCCCTGGTCGATGTCGCCTTCGTAGGCGCACTCGTCGACGAGGACCGGTTTGCCCCAGGCCGCCCGCCACTCGGTGGTGTTCTCGGCCGTGCGGTAGACGTCGGTGCGCTGCATGCTCACGTGGGTGATCCAGGGCCGGGAGTGGTCGTAGACCTCGTGGCAGTTGTGGATGGAGCGCAGGTGCCCGGTGGCGTCCCAGCGGCTGATGGTGGCCGCCCACCGTTCCCAGTCGGCCTCGGTCTTGGTGTGCAGCAGGTCGAACTCGTTGGCCAGCGACCACCACACGTTGCGGAACGCGGAGAGCCGGGCGACGGCGTAGCGCACGTACCGGTCGTCGGTGGCGCTGTCCATGGTGGCGAAGCCCCAGCGGTCGTAGGCGTGGAAGAGGATGAGGTCCGCCTCGACGCCCAGCGCGGCGAGCTGGTCGATGCGCTGCTCCAGGTGCGCCCAGTAGGCGGGGTCGAACCGCGTCGGGTCCCAGCCGCCGCCTCCGCGGCGGGCGAAGGGGTAGCGGGAGGGCTCACCGGTGTTGAAGGTGTACGACTTGGGGAACAGGCACATGCGCACCTTGGTGAACGGCGAGGCGGCGAGCGTGCGCAGCGTCAGCTCCTGCAGCTCCTCCTCCTGGTGCGTCCAGGCGTAGCAGGTCGTGCCGACGGGCAGGTACCTGCTGCCGTCGGCGTAGCGGAAGTGGTGCCGCTCGGCCACCCGCACCGGCCCCCGGCCCGCGCCCGGGCGCACCTCCAGCTCGCCGCGGACACCGTCGAGGGAGCGGGCGTTGCTGGTGGTCTCGTAGCGCCAGCGGCCGGGAGCCGGCGGCAGGAAGCGCACCACGTAGCGCCCCGCGCCCCCGTGCGCACCGTCGTAGAAGCCCAGGACGTCGTGACCGCCCCCGTCGGGGCCGAAGAAGCGCGCCGTCAGCTCGACGTCGGTGAAGGGGTTCCCGTGCGAGGGGCCCTGCAGGCGCACCTCGAAGCGCTCCCACACCTCGACGCCGTCGGGGGCGCTGACGCCCGCCGACCCCGGCGCCACGGCCGGGCCCTCGTAGTCCCGCGTGGGCGCCGGCACCACCGGGCGCTCGGCCGGTGCACCGCCGCCCGGAGCGGCACCCGCCGCCGGTTCCGTCAGCATCGCCAGTTCCGACAGCACCCGCTCGCGCACCTGCGGGTCCAGGCCCTCCTCGGTGTCCAGGACCAGCCCGACCGGGTGGTTCTGGTACGTGTGCAGCAGCGGGGACTCGACGACGGAGGGCGCCAGCCGGCGCAGCACCTCGTCACCGGCGGCGGAGCGCAGGACCTCCAGCAGGGGGGTGTCGCGGTCGAAGGGGGCGGTGGTGCGGGTGCGGGACACGGGTCGACCTCCTGGCTCAGCGCCGCACGCTGTCGATCTTGAGCATGCGCGCGATGACGGTGTCGAGCTCGTCGTCGCGGAACACCTTCTTCCAGTCGTCCCTGACGATGGACTCCCGGCCGTAGGCCATGGCGGTGTGGCAGGCCTCGGAGAAGGGGTTGGACCCGCGCAGCGCGTTGGTCAGGGCGATGCCCACGTGGCCCCACAGCATCGCCCGGGCGGCCTCGGCCGGCACACCGACGACGTTCACCGTCTCGTCGAGGGCTTCCTTGAGCAGGTCACCGACCATGCAGGCGATCGTCTCCACCAGCGTGGGTTCGAGGACGGCCAGCTGCTTGACGCTGACCCAGTGGACCCGGATCACCGGTGCGTAGATGGTGGTGATGACCTGCTCGGCCACCGCCCGCACGATCTCGTCGTCCACCTCGAGGGCCGCGACGACCTCCTGGGGGGCGGCGATGCCGCCGAAGGTGTCGGCGTACTCCTCGTCGGTGCGCCGCTCCAAGAACACCGAGGGGTGGCACGGGTGTGCCACCGCCTGGGCGACGTCGTCGCGGGAAGCCAGCAGACCGGCGTAGGCGGCGGCCGGGTCCAGCGTCAGCAGGATGGAGCCGTCCTTCATGCGCGGCACCAGGTCCTGCGAGACCGTGCCGAGCACGACGTCGGGCACGGCCAGCACGACGACGTCGGCGCCGTCGACCGCGGTGGCGCTGTCCACCACGTCGCGGCCGGCCGCTCGCACGCGCTCCTGGCCGGCGGGGGAGCTCTCGGCGTAGCGGACGGTGAAGGGGCTGCGCTGCAGGTTGCGGGAGACGCGCATGCCCATCTTGCCCCCGGCGCCGATGACCGCGACGGTCAGCGTTCCGGTGCGCGTGGTGGGGTCGGCGAGATCGGTCACGGAAGGGCTCCTCGTTCGGGGTGCTCGGGCGGTTTCGGAGGTTCAAGCGGGCCGGGTCGCCGTCAGCCGGCGCAGAGTCGAAGCGGTCCAGGAGGCCTCCGCGCGTGCGGTGCCGGCGGCGTCGCCCTGCCAGGGCAGCCAGTGCTCGGCGATGCGGCTGATTCCCCGGAGCACCGGATCCAGCGCGGTGAAGGCGGCCTCGTAGTCCAGCAGCCCCTCGCCGAGCGGAGTCCCGGTGAGGGAGAAGCCGACCCAGCCCTCGGCGCGGGTGAAGGCGAAGTCCTTCACGTGCCAGTTCCTCACGTGCGGGGCGCACCGGGCCAGCACGTCGGCGGGGTGCTCCAGGGCCGCGACCGTGTTGGCCGGGTCCAGGCAGATGCCCAGCTGCTCGCTGCCGACGGCCTCCACGAGGTCGACGAGCGCGGCGGTGGGCACCTGCTCGTAGGTCTCCAGGGCGAGGACCACCCCGGCGCGGGCGTAGCCGGGCAGGGCTGTCCGCAGCCGGCGTTCGGTCTCGGTGCGGTCGGGGCGGTCCGCTCCGGCGGTCCACATGCTGCGCACCAGCCGGGCGCCGAGGGCGTCGGCCAGCTGCAGGTAGTGCTGCAGGTGCTCGGGGCGCGTGCCGCGGGTGCCGAGTTCGAGGGTCAGGCCGAGCTCGTCGGCGGTGCGGCGCAGGTCCGCCAGTTCCGGCTCGCCCAGGTGCTCCAGGCGCGGCTCGTCGCAGATCTGGAACACCTGCGCCCCCAGGCCGGCGGCGTCGTGCAGCTGCTCGCCGATGGACATCGGCTGCTCCACGTGCTGCGAGGAGCGCCAGGAGTACGCGTAGCTCCCCGCGCCAGCACCGCTGCGCGCGCTCGCGCCGGGGGTGGCTGGTGCGGCGGTGCGGAGAGCTGCGGTGTCCACGTCGACTCCTCGGGGTTCCTGCTGCCGGCGCAGGGCGCGTGCCCGGTGCGGTCGGGCGGGTGGCGGCGGCTGTGCCGTGGCAGGAGTCTGCGACCTCCCGTTCCCATCCGTCAACCGGTTGACCGAAATGGCGCGAGCCGGTGTGATGGGGTGCAGCCACGGCCCGCCGGGTCCACCGCGGCGCTTCCACGACCCTTCGACGACGAGGACGGGCGAGCATGGGTGAGCGACTGATCGGCAAGCGCGCACTGGTGACGGGAGCGGCCTCCGGGATCGGGCGCGCGGTGGCCACCCGCTTCGCCGCCGAGGGGGCCCGCGTCGTCTTCGCCGACCGCGACCTGGACGGCGCCGAGCGGGCCGTGCACGACCTGCCCGGTGCCGTCGCCGTGCACGTGGACGTCACCGACGAGGACAGCGTGGCCGCGGCCTGCGCGCAGGTGCTCGCCGACGGCGCCGGTCTGGACGTCGTGGTCGCCAACGCAGGTGTGCAGCTCTTCGGCGCCGACGCACCCGTCGCCGACCTCGACCTGGACACCTGGCGGCGCACGCTCGAGGTGAACCTCACGGGCACGTTCCTGACCGTGAAGCACGCCGTGCGCGCCATGGCCGGGCGCACCGACGGACGGCGCGGCGGGTCGATCGTCTGCACCGGCAGCCCCACCGGCCTGAACGGCGAGGGGCACGACTTCACCGCCTACTCCACCTCCAAGGCCGGCGTGCACGGCCTGGTGCGCACCGTCGCCGCCGCCTACGCCGAGCACGGGATCCGGGTGAACACCGTGGTGCCCGGCTACACCGAGACCCCGCTGGTCACCGCGATCTCCGGCGACCAGGCCTCGCGCGCGGCGATCGTGGCCCGCACCCCGCTCGGCCGGCCCGGCACCCCCGCCGACGTGGAGGGGATCATGGTGTACCTGGCCGGCGACGAGTCGTCCTTCGCCACGGGGGCGCTCTTCCGCGTCGACGGCGGGATGACCTCGTTGTGAAGCGGCCGGACCCGGCCGCCGCCGCCTGGCTCGACGACGAGCCGGAACCCCGCACGTTCAGCGCAGGGCCCTGGTCGACCACCCTGCGCGGCACGTCGCTGGAGGACGTCTCCCACCGCGGGCGGTACCTGCTCAGCGCGCTGCGCGTGGTGGTGCGCGACCACGACTGGCGCACCGTCCCCGACCGGCTGCTCACCGCCGAGGCCACCGTGGACGAGCACCTGCGCCTGGTGCTGCGGGTGGAGCACGCGGGGCTGGACGCCGGAGTGCGCTGGTGCGGCACGCTGAGCACCGACGGCGACCGGTTGCGCTTCGTCGTCGACGGCGAGGTCACCGCTGCCTTCCGCCGCAACCGGGTCGGCCTCGTCGTCCTGCACCCCGCCGAGGTCGCCGGCCGCCCGCTGCAGGTGCTGCACCCCGACGGCTCCCGCACCGGCACCGCCTTCCCGGTCGCCATCGCCCCGCACCAGCCCGCGCGCGAGGTGGCTGGGCTGGTGTGGCCGGTGGAGGGGGCCGAGGCGGCGCTGTCCCTGGCAGGTGACGTCTTCGAGGTGGAGGACCAGCGCAACTGGACCGACGCCTCCTTCAAGACCTACAGCACTCCGCTGGACCTGCCCTTCCCCGTCGCGCTCGCACCCGGCGACCGCTTCACCCAGGCGGCCGAGCTGGTGGTCACCGAGCGCCCCGCGGGCGCCTCCGCGGCGCGCGCACCCGAGCGAGCGCCCGTGCCCGGTCGGTCCACCGGAACCCCTCCCGGTCCGCTCGCCGTCGCGCTCGCACCCACCGGCCGCGCGGTGCCGGAGCTGCAGCTGGGGGCCTGCACCGCACCGGGGGACGTCCGCGGGCCGGCCCCCTGGTGGCACGGGCCCGTCCTGGTCGAGCTCGACGCGACCGGCCGTGCCTGGCCCGGCCTCCTGGACCGGGCTCGCCGCGAAGCCGCGGGCGCCCCGCTGGACGTGCGCATCACCGCCCAGCGGCCCGAGCAGCTGGACCCCGTCCTCGCCGCGCTGCGCGCGGGAGCGGCCGAGGCCGCGGGGCCCGTCGCCCGCGTCGGCGCCTACGACACCGACGGGCACGTGACCACCCCGGCGCTGTGGCGGCGCCTGCGCGAGCGCGCCGGGGACCTGCCGCTGGTGGGCGGCACGCGCGCGCACTTCACCGAGCTCAACCGCCGCCACGGCGACCTGCCGCCCGACCTGCCCGCCCTGACCTTCTCCTCCACCCCGCAGATGCACGACACCGGGCGCCGGCAGCTGCTGGAGTCGATCCCCGTGCAGCGAGCGACCGCCGAGCAGGCGGTGCGGATCGCCACCGGCCGGCCGGTGCACGTGGGGCCGGTCACGCTGCGCCCGCGCTTCAACGCGGTGGCCACCTCCGCGCGGGTGCCCGCCGACGGGGAGGTGGCCGCCGGGGGCACCGGCCCGCAGCACGTGTGGCAGGCCGACGACCCGCGGCAGGCGAGCCGGGCCTTCGCCGCCTGGCTGCTCGCCTCCGTCCAGGCCTTCACCGTGGCCGGGGTCGCCTCGATCACCGTCGCCGAGACGCGGGGCCCCCGCGGCTTCGGCACGCTGCAGGGCGCGGCGTTCCCGGCCGCCGAACCCCTGGGCCGGTTGCGTTCGGCCGGCGGCTGGCAGGTCCTGGAGGCGCCGCTGCTGCCGGGGCTGGGCCTGGTGGCCGCCTGCCGCGGCGGGCAGGTGCTCCTGCTGGCCGCGGACCTGAGCGGCGCCGGGCAGGACCTGCTCGTGGCCGGGCGACCGGTGCGCGTACCGCCGTGGGGGAGCGTCCACCACCAGGGCGCGGCGGGTGCCGCGAGCGGGTTCCCCGCCCTCCCCGCTGGGTTAGCGTGACGCCGTGCCCGCCTTCCGAGCAGACGACCCCGCCCGCGTGGAGCTGGAGCTGCACGCCCTGCCGCGCGGCTCCGCGGTCGCCGAGGTGGCGCGGCAGATGACCTCCCTCATCGCCCGGGGCACCTTCCCCCCCGGCTCGCGCCTGCCCCCCGAGCGCCAGCTCGCCGAATCGCTGGGCGTGGGCCGCTCCGCGGTGCGCGAGGCGCTGGCCGCCCTGGAGATCCTCGGCCTGGTCAGCGTGCGCCCCGGTTCGGGCACCTACATCCGCGACAGCGCGTCCGAGCTGCTGCCCACCACCCTCAGCTGGGGGCTGATGCTCTCGGCCGAGCACACCGCGCAGCTGTCGGAGGTGCGCAGCGCGCTCGAGGTGCGCGCCGCCGTCCTGGCCGCCGCCCGCGCCGGCGAGGAGGACCTGCAGCGCCTGCGCACCCACCTGGAGGCGATGGAGGCGAGCACGCACGACCTGAGCGCCTTCGTCGAGGCCGACGCCGGTTTCCACCTGCAGCTGGCGCGCGCGGGCGGCAACGAGGTGATCGGCGACCTGCTGCAGACGGTGCGTTCGCTGCTGCGGGTCTGGGTCGAGCGCGGCCTGCGCAGCACCGAGCAGGCGCTCACGGCGTGCCGAGAGCACCGGGCGGTGTACGAGGCGATCGCCGCGCACGACCCGCAGGCCGCGCAGGCGGCCATGGACGCGCACATGCGCACCGCCGGCGACCGCGTCGAGCACGCCGACGCCCTGCCGGTGGAGGGGACCACGGGCACCGGGCGCAGTGCCTGACCGGTCCCTGCCCCCGGACCTCGAGCGCCCGCCTCAGCGCTGCTCGTCCTCCTGCTCCTGCTCCTCCTGCTCCTGCTCCTCCTGCTCGTCGTCCCCGGTCGTGGGGTAGGAGGAGGCGGGGCGGCGCTCGACGCTGACGCGCTGCTCGCCGATCCCGGCCAGGGTGATGTCGTCCACGGCCACCAGCTGCCCCGTGGCCGGGTCGAAGTGCAGCACCGACAGCTGCAGCGGGGTGGCCTCGCCGCCGTCCAGGGTGCGCAACCCCGCTCCACCGCTGGAACCCTGCGTCAGCTCCAGCGTGCCGTCGACGACGCGGTCGCGGCGTTCGTGGACGTGGCCGTCCAGGACGAGCGGGACGTGCCCGTGCAGCGGGCCGGCCATCGCCGGCTGGTGCACGAGGGCGACGTCGACGGGTTCGGGCGACCGCTCGATGGCCGCCGCCAGCTGCTGCCCGGCGCGGGTGAGGGCCTCGGCGCCCGCGCCCTGCTGCGGCTGCACCTGCTTGACCGGCGTGAAGGTCGGGTCACCGGTCCCGGCCAGGCGCAGACCGGCGACCTCCACGACGGCGCCGTCGTCCAGGACGCGCACGTTGCCCAGGGTCTCCAGGTAGGCCTGGGTCTGCGGGGAGTCGTGGTTGCCGCGGATCCACACGTAGGGCACGGGCAGGTCGTCGATGGCGGCCAGCTGGCTGTTCTCCACGCCGGTGCCGAGGTCGGTGGAGTCGCCGGTGTCCACGACGGCCTGCACGTCGTACTGCGCGACGAGCGAGCGCACCAGCGCGTACGCCTGGGGGTTGTTGTGGACGTCGGAGATCCACAGCACGCGGGTGCTCTCCTCACCCGCACCCTCGGGCAGCGTCTGCAGACGGGTGTAGAGGCCGCTGACGTCGGAGGTCAGCTGCGCCAGTCGTTCGCTGTAGGCGCCGAAGTCGGTGCGGGCGTTGCGCACCGCGCCCACCAGCGCCGGCGCCTGGGCCAGCAGCCCGGTGTAGGTGGGGCGGGTGACGGCCTGCGGGCGGGCGGTGGCCGCGGTGACGGCGCCGCTGAGCAGCAGGACGGCCAGGACCGCACCGGTGCCCAGCAGCACCGCGCGCAGGTCGCGGAAGACCAGCGCGCAGGCCACCGCGGCCGCCAGCAGCGCCACCAGGGCCGAGCGCAGCACCAGCGCGCGCACCGCCGAGCGCACCTCGCCGGGCAGCTGCCGCACCGCCTGCTCGCGCGCGGCGCTGCCCTGCAGCAGTTCGCGGGCCTGCGTCAGGTCGACCTCCTCGATGCCCACCCGCAGCCCGAAGGGTCCGGAATGGGTGTCCATCGTCAGCCGTCCCACGGGTGGCAGTGCGATCTCGGTGCCCGCGTGCGCGGTGATCGCCAAGGACACCTGCGCGGTGACCGGGCCGACGTCGCGGCGCACCCCGCCGAGCCCGACGACGGCCAGTCCCGCCGTCGTGCAGGCCAGCAGCACCACGAGCGCCCCGTGCAGCAGCCGCCGGCCCGCACGCCTATCGTCGTCGATGTCGTCTCCTCGGGTGGGTGCGCTCACCGGCCGGTCACGTCTGCCGCGCCCGGCCGTGACCGGGAGCGGTCCGCCGCTCTCAGCCGTGGTCGCGCTCGTAGACGTCGGGGATGCCGTCGGCGTCGGCGTCGACCTGCTCGGCCTCGTGCAGGCGGCGGTAGGTGCGGTTGCGCGCGCGCAGCACGAGGGTCGCCGCGGTGGCGGCCAGCAGGGAACCGGTCAGCACCGCGACCTTGACGTGCTCGTCGCGTTCGCTGCCGGCGCCGAAGGCCAGTTCCCCGATGAGCAGCGAGACGGTGAAACCGATGCCTGCGAGCAGGGAGGCGCCCAGCACGTCCCACCACGACAGGCTGGGATCCAGGCGGGCGCGGGTGAAGCGCGCCACCAGCGCGGTTGCGCCCAGGATGCCGATCGTCTTGCCCACCACCAGGGCGGCGACGATGCCCAGCGCGACGCGGTCCTGCAAGGAGGTGGCCAGGCCGCTGAGGCCGCCGACGGTGACACCGGCGGAGAAGAAGGCGAAGACGGGGACGGCCACACCGGCCGAGACCGGGCGCCAGACGTGCTCGAGGTGCTCGGCCATCCCGTGCCCGGTTCCGTGCCCGGTTCCGTGCCCGGCCTGCTGGTGACCGCTGGCAGTCGCGTCGGCCGATCGCGCTCCCAGGACGGGGACGGTGAAGCCGAGCAGGACGCCGGCGACGGTGGCGTGGATGCCGGAGGCGTGCATCAGCGTCCAGGCGGTCAGGGCCAGCGGGATCAGCAGCCACGGGGAGCGGATCCGCTTCTGCACCAGCAGGCCGAAGAGGGCGATGACGCCCAGCGCGCCCAGCAGCGGCGCCAGGGCCAGGGTGTCGGTGTAGAAGAGGGCGATGATGGTGATGGCCAGCAGGTCGTCGACCACGGCCAGGGTGAGCAGGAAGGTGCGCAGCGCGGTGGGCAGGTGGGTGCTGATGACGGCCAGCACCGCCACCGCGAAGGCGATGTCGGTGGCGGTGGGGATGGCCCAGCCGCGCAGCGCCCCACCGCCGCTGTTCCAGTTGAGGATGACGTAGAGCAGGGCGGGTGCGGCCATGCCGCCGACGGCGGCCACGACGGGGACCAGGGCGCGGTGTGGATCGCGCAGGTCGCCGGCGACGAACTCGCGCTTGAGTTCCAGGCCGGCGATGAAGAAGAAGATGGCCAGCAGCCCGTCGGCGGCCCACTGGCCCAGGGTGAGGTGCAGGTGCAGGGCGTGGGGGCCGATGGCGGTGTCGCGCAGCCCGGTGTAGGCGTCGGCCCAGGGGGAGTTGGCCCACACCAGGGCGATGAGGGTGCCCAGCAGCAGCAGGGCGCCGCCGACTGTTTCCTTGCGCAGGACGCTGCTGATGCGTCGGGTCTCCGGCCACGAACCCCGGGCGAACAACGGCGAGCTGCCGCGTGGTGCGGGAGGGGTGGGGCCTGCGGGGGGAGTCGGTGGGGTGGGGACCACGGGGACCTGCTTCCGGGTGGACGACGTGCGGGGTCGCGGGAACGACCGCCGACCAGACTTCCCGGCACACCGTGGGCCAACCTAGCGGTCGTGGCGGGCGCGCGCAGCCTCGGAGGAGGCCCCGGCGGACTGGGCGCCAGCGGCTGCACGCCGCGGCGCGACGGTCTCCACCGCGCCGGCCGGGAGGGGGGTGAGGACCAGCGCAGCCGGCCCGGCGCCGGGCGGGTCGAGGTTGCGCCCTCACCGCGGATCACGGGAGTGTGCGTGCCGGAGCGGTGACCGCCCCTCCGGACGCGTGATCGACGGGGAACACGAGCGATGGACGACTTCACCCAGACCCTCGGCGCCGGACCGCTGCTGCTCATCGCGGCTGCGGCCATCGCGCTCATCCTGGTGCTCGTCATCAGGTTCAAGGTCCACGCGTTCCTGACGCTCGTCGTGGTCTCCCTGCTGACGGCGTTCGCGACCGGACTGCCACCGGGCAGCATCGTCACCGAGGTGCTCGTGGCCAGCTTCGGCAGCACGCTGGGCTCGGTGGCCCTGCTCATCGGCCTGGGCGCCATGCTCGGCAAGCTCATCGAGCACAGCGGCGGCGCCAAGGTCCTCGCCGACCGGCTCGTGGAGGCCTTCGGCGAGCAGCGCGCCCCCTTCGCCCTCGGCATCGCCTCGCTGGCGCTGGGCTTCCCGATCTTCTTCGACGCGGGCCTGGTGGTGATGCTGCCCATCATCTTCGCCGTCGCCCGGCGCCTGGGCGGCGACAACGTCCTGCTCTACGGGATCCCGGCCGCCGCGGCGTTCTCGGTCATGCACGTGTTCGTGCCGCCGCACCCGGGCCCGGTGGCCGCCACCGAGCTGTACGGGGCGAACCTGGGGCTGGTCCTGCTCGTCGGCCTGCTCATCGCCTTCCCGCTGTGGCTGGTCTCCGGCTACGTGTGGGGCCTGCGGGTGGGGCGCAAGCACGTGCTGCCGGTGCCCGCGGTGTTCGGGGAGACCGACGACGACCAGCCGGCCGACCCGCCCTCGGTGGGCACGGTCGTGGCGATGCTGCTGCTGCCGCTGCTGCTCATCTTCCTCAACACCGGGCTGGACTTCCTCGACGGCCTCGGCGTCGTCTCCGACGAGGAGGACTGGGTCGCGGTGCTCAGCGCGGTCGGCTCCTCACCGGTGGCGCTGCTCATCTCCGTCCTCGTGGCCGCCGTGGTGCTGGGCAAGCGCCGGGGCCAGAACGGCTCCGCCATCGAGAAGACGCTCGACTCCGCGCTCGGCCCGGTCTGCTCGGTGATCCTCATCACCGGCGCCGGTGGCATGTTCGGCGGCGTCCTGCGCGCCTCGGGGATCGGCGGTGCGCTGGCCTCGACGCTGGAGGACATCGGGTTGCCGGTCATCGTCGCCGCTTACGTCATCGCCGCGATCCTGCGCCTGGCCCAGGGGTCGGCGACGGTGGCGCTGGTCACCGCGGCCGGTCTGGTGGCACCGGCCGTCGAAGCCGGCGAGTTCACCGCCCTGCAGGTGGTGTGCATCACCCTGGCCACCGCCGCGGGTTCCGTCTTCGCCGGGCACGTCAACGATTCCGGGTTCTGGCTGGTGGGGCGCCTGATGGGCATGGACGTCAAGACGACGCTGCGCACCTGGACCGTCCAGCAGGGGCTGGAGTCGGTGGCGGGCTTCGTCGTCGCGGGAGCGTTGTTCCTCGTCGCCGGCCTGTTCTGACGGCCTGATCCGCCGGCCTGATCCGGCGGCCTGCTCCGGCGGCCGGGTCAGCCGGTGCCGTCCTCGGAGGAGCCGGGCCCCGAGCGGCGGGGCGGGGCCGGTGCCGCGTCGGTGTGCAACCAGAGCAGCAGCAGCGTCGTCCCGATGCTCAGGGCGAGGACGGCCGCCGCGCTCAGCAGGGTGCTCCAGGCGATCCCCAGCCCGTTGAGCACCCACGACAGCACCATCGCCGCGATGAGCAGGCGGACCACGCTCGGCCCGGACGGGACTGCCGGTGGTGACCACGTCGAGCGCGTGGCCGGTGCGGGCCCGGTGCTCGCCGGTGGCCGGGAGGAGTCGTCGCCGGGGCGGACGGGTGCCTCGAGCAGGGCCTGGACCAGCTCCGCGCCGTCGTGGGCGGGCTGGTGGTCGCAGCTGATGTGGGTGCGCAGCTTCCGCAGGCTCGGGAAGTGCTGGGCGCACCGGTCGCAGGCGTGTCCGGTCGGTGCGGGTTCCGCTGTCGTCGACATGGTCGTCACCCTTCCTGCTCTCGTGTTCTCGGTCGGTCCAGCAGTGGCCGGGTGGCCCCCACCGCGCCCCGGCCGTCGTCCCGGACGGCTAGGGGACAGCCGGTGCCCCGGCGCGCTCGAGCAGCTCGCGCAGGTCCGCCACCCGCCCGAGGGCCAGCTCGGCGGCCTCGGTGTCGCCGCGCCGCTCGGCGGCGCGCTGCTCGGCCCTGGCCAGGCGCACCTGGGCGGTGAGCTCGGCGGTGAAGGCGGGGGCGCTGGGAGTGGTGGCGGTCATCGCGAGTTCCTCCTCGGTGCGGGCGCAGCGGCGGTGCAGCGCGCCTCGATCTCGAACAGGGGGCTGAGCCCCGTGCGGTGCAGGACGTCCACCTCGGCGCGGCCGAGCCCGCGCAGCACCACGCGTCCGCCGCGGGCCCGGCAGCAGCGCTTGGCCCGCAGCAGCAGCGCCACGACCGTCGAGGACAGGTGCTGCACCTCGCAGACGTCCACCACGAGCGTGCGGGTGCCGGCCTCCAGCGCCTCCGCCAGCTCCCGGCGCAGGGTGCCCACCCCCTGCCGCAGCCACTCCTCGCGCAGCACCAGCACGGCCGTGCCGTCGCCCGCCGCGGCCGCACCTGCGGCCGCGCTCCCGGTGCCCACCACCTCCAGCGTGCCCACGACACCTCCCGACGTCCTGCGTGCTCCGGCGCCCCTCCCCGCTCGTCGCGGGGACGTTGGCCGCCCCACCGGTCTCCCGCTGGGGCGTGCCTCCAGCATGGCGACGTCGTGTTGCGGTTCTCCGGTCGACTTCTTTGCGATCGCATGACGATCCGCGCCGCGGGCGCACCACCGGCGCCCGGGACCGTCGGGCTGCTGGCAGCATCCGGGTGTGTCCCCGCACGCGCTGGTCCTCGACGACGACGACGGCATCCGCACGTCCTTGACCCTGGCGCTGGAGGACGAGGGGTACGCGGTCACCGGCTGCGCCAGCGCCGAGGAGGCCCTGGGGGTCGTCGCGGCCGGCGCCCGGCCCCCGGCGCCCACCGGTGCGCGGCGGGAGGTGCCCGCCGCGGGTGGCCGGCACGGCCGGCCGGACGTGCTCGTGGTGGACCTCATGCTCGGTGGCATCGACGGCTTTACCTTCATCCGCCGGGTGCGCCCGATCTGCCCGGCACCCGTCATCGTGCTCTCCGCTCGGCACGACAAGAGCGACATCGTCGCCGCCCTGGAGGCCGGCGCCGACGACTACGTGACCAAGCCGTTCGACCTCGAGGAGCTGTTCGCGCGCCTGCGCGCGCTGCGGCGGCGCGCCGGCTCCGACGGCGGGCACGGCGAGGAGCGCGAGGAGGCGGTGGTGCTGGACGCCCAGGAGGGTCCCCTCGTGCTGGACTCCGCCGCCGGCACCGTGCGCCGCGGCGGGCGCGAGCTGCACCTGACGGTCACCGAGTTCCGGCTCCTGGGGGAGCTGGCGAGCGCACCGGGGCGCGTGCTCAGCCGGCAGGCGCTGCTGCAGCGGGTGTGGGACCACGGCTTCTTCGGTGACGAGCGCATCGTCGACGTCCACGTGCGACGGCTGCGCACCAAGATCGAGGCCGACCCCTCCGCGCCCCGCCTGATCACCACGGTCCGCGGGCTGGGCTACCGCCTGGACCCGCGGTGAGACCGGTCGCCCGGAGGCGCTGGCGCTCGCCGGGGTTGCGCGCCGGGGTGACGCTGTCGTTCACCGTGGGCGCCAGCGCGCTGGCGACGCTGACGGCCCTGGGCACCCACGCCCTGACCCGCGAGCACCTGCTGGACCAGCGCGAGGACAGCGCGCTGCGCCAGGCGTACGCGGACGCCTCCTCGGTGCGCGAGGGGCTGCGCACCGCCGGCCTGCCCGTCGACGACGTGCTCGCCGCGATCGCCCCGCCCAGCGGCTCGGAGCTGCTGGTCCAGCGGGCGGGCAGCTGGTACTCCACCTCCCTGGACGCCGGGGCCGCCGACGTGCCCGCGCCGCTGCGCGAGGCGGTGGAGGCGGGCAGCCCCGCCACGATGTGGACGCAGGTGCAGGGGCGGCCGGTGCTGGCCGTGGGGGTGCCGCTGCCGGCCGTGGACGCGCAGTTCTACGAGGTCGCCGACGTGCAGGAGCTGCACCGCACCCTGGGCGGGGGGGGGGGGCCGGGGGGGGGGGGGCGGCGGGGGGGGCGCGCGCCCCGCGCCCCCCCCCCCCCCCCCCCCACGACGCCGTCGAAGTCGTAGCCGGCCTCGGCGGCCGCGCCGGCGATCTTGAACGCCACGACGTCGCCGGCGATGCCGCGGCGCTGGCCGTTGGCCCCCTGGCCCTCGGAGGCGACGTCGTCGGTGACCACGATGAGCTCGGCCGGGATGCCCTCGGCGCGCAGGCGCTCGGCGGCCAGGCCGAAGTTGAGGATGTCGCCGGCGTAGTTGCCGAAGCCCAGCACGACGCCGCCGCCGCGGTTGGCGGCCTTGGCCACGTCGTAGACCCAGCGGGTGGAGGGGGAGGCGAAGACGTTGCCGCACACGGCGGCGTCCGCCAGGCCCGGGCCCACGTAGCCGGCGAAGGCCGGGTAGTGACCGGAGCCGCCGCCGGCGATCACGGCGACCTTCCCCTCCGGCGTGGCGGTGGAGCGGATCACCCCGTGCGGCACCGGCTGCACGTACTGCGAGTACAGGTCCACGAACCCGGCCATGGCGTCGTCGACGAACGAGGCCGGGTCACCGAAGATCTTCGTCATGTCGAACGGTCTCCTTCGATCGCTCAGAGGGTGCGGAACGGGGTGTACGGGGTCTGCTTGGGCAGCACGCGCCGGATGTACTCGCGGTTGGTGGCGCCCACGCTGATGCTGTCGCCGCCGTAGTGCTCGACGCAGAAGGCGCCGCGGAAGCCGGACTCCAGGGCGATGCCGATGGCCTTGCGGTAGTTGATGGTGCCGAACTCCAGCGGCGCCGGGTGCGTGCGCACCGAGCCCGTGGAGGGCTCCTCGTCGCGGTAGTAGTTCTTCAGGTGCCAGTAGTTGGTGTGCGGCAGCATCTTCGCCGCGATCTCCTCCCACGGCTCCACCGGGCGGTGCAGGCGCAGGATGTTGCCGAAGTCCGGGTTCAGGCCGACGTTGTCGTAGCCCACCTCGTGGATGAACCGCACCGCCGAGTCGGCGGTGCCGAGGTAGGTGTCCTCGTACATCTCCAGCGCGATCTGCACCCCCACCTCCTGGGCGTGCCGGGCCAGCTCCTGGATGCGGGAGACGGCGAGCGCGCGGGCCTCGTCGGAGAAGTCGTCCGAGTAGCCCGGCTCCAGCCAGAACCACAGCGCCTTCGCCTGGGCGGGGGTGAACCCGCGCATGAAGCCGAAGTTCACCAGCGGGATGCCGATGGCGGCGCACGCGTCGATGGCGCGGTGGGAGTAGGCCAGGTTCTCCTCGGCCTTCTCGTGGTCCATGACGCTGCGGCGCGAGGTCGAGAACGCCGGGATGGTCAGGCCCGCGGCGCGCACGGTGCGGGCGAACTCCTGCAGCCGCTCCGGCGACAGGTCCGCGATCCGGATCCAGGTGTCGGTGGGGTCGATGCTCGTGTAGCCGGCGTCGACCATGACCTCCAGCGTGGCGGCCCACCCCTCGGCCGGCTGGTCCTGCACCGTCGTGCCGTCGGCCAGCACGTGGGGGTGCGGCATCATCGGCACGGTGATCGGCCAGTTCTCCCGCGTCAGCACGTCGGGGTAGCCGTCGAACACGCTCGTGGTGGGCGTGCTCGGGCTGGGGGACTGCGCGTCGTCGCTCACGTCTCACTCCAGAAGTCGTCCGTCAGTGGGATTCTATAGAAAATCACGGCGCTTGGCGAGTACCTCCGCCGGCCGGTCACCCGTCCGCCGTCCCGCCCGCCTGCGCGCCCGGGCCGTCCGCCTGCGCGCCCGGGCCGTGCGGCTGGACCGCGCGGGCCAGCACCCCCTCCAGGTGCCGGCGCATGGCCGCCGCGGCCGACGCGGGGTCGCGCCGCTCGAAGGCCCGCACGATGGCCTCGTGCTCGGCCACGCTCTCGTCGGCGTCGCTGACCCGCTCCTCGACCTGGTGCAGACGCTGCACGAAGCCGCGGAAGGAGTCCAGGGTCCGTACGATGAACGGGTTGCCGGTGCCCTCGGCGACCAGCTCGTGGAAGGACCAGTCGGCCTCCAGGTAGTGCTTGAAGCCGGTGTACCCGGGGCCGGTGGGCGCCGTCCGCTGGGCCTCCACCGCCGCCCACAGCCGCCCGACGAAGGCGTCGTCGGTGCGTGCGCAGGCGCGCTCGGCGTTGCCCGGCTCCACCAGCAGGCGCACGTCGACCAGCTGGGCCAGCTCCTCGTCGCTCAGCAGCGGCGCCGCCCGGTAGCCCCGGCGCGCCGAGCGCACCACCAGCCCCGACCCCTCCAGCCGGGCCAGCGCCTCGCGCACCGGGGTCGCCGAGACCCCCAGGCGGTCGGCGAGCGCCTGGGTGCGCAGCGCCGACCCCGGCAGGAGGGTGCGGTCCATCAGCAGCTCGAGCAGGGCGTCGTGCACGGCGTCGGTGAGCCCGCGGGGGGCCTCCAGCGACCAGTCGGCCTCCGGGTCCGTCCCCGGATCCGCGCGAAGGCTCTCCATGGCACCCGGACGCTACCGCCCCGGGCACCCCGTACGGTGACGCAGGTGAGCGCGAACACCACGGGCGGGACGGGCGGGACGGGCGGCGGCGCGGGCGGCGAGGTGGTCGGCGGCGCGGGCGGCGAGGCGGTCGGCGGCGCGGGCGGCGCGGCGCAGGCGGAGGTCGTGGACCTGTGCCGGGACCTGCTGCGCATGGACACCTCCAACTACGGCGACGGCTCGGGGCCGGGCGAGCGGGTCGCGGCCGAGCACGTGGCGCAGCTGCTGCACGAGGTCGGCCTGCAGCCGGAGTACGTCGAGGGCTTCCCCGGGCGCGGCAACGTCGTCGTGCGCATCCCCGGCGACGAGCGCGGCACCGCCGAGCGCGGCGCGCTGCTGCTGCACGGGCACCTGGACGTGGTGCCGGCGCGGGCGGCGGACTGGAAGGTCGACCCGTTCTCGGGCGAGATCGCCGACGGCTGCCTGTGGGGCCGCGGCGCGGTGGACATGAAGGACATGGACGCGATGGTGCTGGCGGTCGTGCGCGACATGGCCCGCACCGGTGCCAGGCCCCCGCGCGACCTCGTCGTGGCCTTCCTGGCCGACGAGGAGGCGGCCGGGGTGCAGGGCGCCGAGTGGCTGGTGCACCACCGCCCCGAGCTCTTCGAGGGCGTCACCGAGGCCGTCAGCGAGGTCGGCGGGTTCTCCGTCGACCTCGACGGCCAGCGCGCCTACCTGCTGCAGACGGCGGAGAAGGGGCTGGCGTGGCTGCGGCTGGTGGCGCACGGGCGCGCCGGTCACGGCTCGCAGGTCGGCACCGACAACGCGGTGACGCGCCTGTGCGCGGCGGTCACGCGCATCGGTGAGCACGTGTGGCCGCTGGAGTACACCGCGACGGTGCGCGAGTTCCTCCAGGGCGTCTCGGAGATCACCGGGGTCCGCTTCGACGAGGACGACCCGTCGGCGCTGCTGGCCACGCTGGGCACGACGGCGCGCTGGGTGGGGGCGACCCTGCAGAACACGGCGAACCCGACGGTCCTGGAGGCCGGCTACAAGCACAACGTCATCCCCGGGACGGCGAGCGCCCTGGTCGACTGCCGGTTCCTGCCCGGCCGCCAGGACGAGCTGATGACCACGATCCGCGAGCTGGCGGGGGAGCGGGTCGACGTGGAGGTCGTCAACCACAGCGTCGCGCTGGAGACCGACTACGCCGCGCCGCTGGTGGACCGCATGCGCGCCGCGCTGCAGGCCGAGGACCCCGGTGCGAAGGTGCTGCCGTACTGCCTGTCCGGCGGCACCGACAACAAGTCCTTCTCCCACCTGGGCATCCGCGGCTACGGCTTCGCGCCGCTGCGGCTGCCGGCGGGCATGGACTTCGCGGGCATGTTCCACGGCGTCGACGAGCGCGTGCCCGTGGACGCGCTGGAGTTCGGCGTGCGGGTCCTGCAGCGCTTCGTCGCCACCTGCTGAGCGGTTCGCGCACGGTCCGCGCATGATCCGCGCGGATCGGGGCACGGGGACGCCATGAGCCAGAGCAGCGAGCAGACGCGTCCCTTCGCCGTCGTCACCGGCGCCTCCACCGGCATCGGCCTGGAGCTGGCCCGCCGGTTCGCCGCGGGCGGCTACGACCTCCTCGTGGCGGCCGAGGACGAGCGCATCGGCGCCGTCCCGGCCGAGCTGGCGGGCGAGGGGGCGCACGTCGAGGCCGTCCAGGTCGACCTGGCGACCGCCGAGGGGGTCGAGCGGCTGTGGACCACGGCGACCGCCGGTGGCCGGCAGGTGGACGCGGTCGCCCTGCACGCCGGGGTGGGCGTCGGCGGCGAGTTCGTCGACACCGACCTGGCCGACGAGCTGCGCATGATCGACCTCAACGTCGTCTCGTACGTGCACCTGGCCAAGCTCGCGGCACGCCCCATGGCCCAGCGCGGTTCCGGTGAGCTGCTGTTCACCTCCTCGCTGGCCGCCCGCGTCCCCGCGCCGTACCAGGCGGTCTACGGGGCGACGAAGGCGTTCGTGCAGTCGCTGGCGCAGTCGCTGCGCCAGGAGCTGGACCAGCGGGGCGTCACCGTGACGGCGTTCCTGCCCGGCCCCACCGACACCGAGTTCTTCGAGCGGGCCGGCATGGAGGACACGAAGATGGCGAACACCCGGATGAAGGACGACCCGGCGACGGTGGCCGAGCAGGCGTTCAAGGCCCTGCGCAAGGGCCGCGACCACGTCGTCACGGGCTCGCTGGGCACCAAGCTGCAGGGCGCCACGGCCAACCTGGTGCCCAACGCCCCGCTCGCCAAGGCCCAGGGCAAGCTCGCCGAACCGGGTTCGGCCGACTGACGCGGTGCTCGCGCCGGAGGCGGTGCCGGTGGCCGCACCGGCACCGCCTCCGGTCGCGGCTCACCCCCGGTGCGGTCCCTGCGGCGGCGCCGGGGAGGCCGTGCCGGCGCCGCCGGGCAGCAGGTCCGCCAGCAGGGCCTGCACGCGGGTGCGGATCTCGTCGCGCACCGCTCGGACGACCTCGATGCCCTGACCCGCGGGGTCGGTCAGCTCCCAGTCCTCGTAGCGCTTGCCCGGGTAGAACGGGCACGCGTCGCCGCAGCCCATGGTGATGACGGCGTCGGAGGCCTGCACCGCCTCCGGCGTCAGCACCTTCGGCTGCTCGCCGGCGATGTCGATGCCGACCTCGCGCATCGCCTCCACGGCGACGGGGTTGACCCGGTCGGCGGGCACCGAACCGGCGGACCGGACCTCCACGGCACCGCCCGAGAGGGCGGTCGTGAAACCGGCGGCCATCTGCGACCGGCCGGCGTTGTGCACGCAGACGAAGATCACGCTGGGCTTGTCACTCACGGGGGTCTCCTCGTTCACTGCTCTGGTGGTCGAACTGCTCGTCGGGCGGGTCGTCGGGCGTGCCGTCGGCGTCGAGGTGGAGCACACCCCGGTCCCGGGCAGGTCCAGCCGCACGTCCGCGGCCGCCCGCTCGTCGCCGGCCAGGTGCGCGGCGATGGAGCGCACCTGCTCGTAGCCGGTGGCCAGCAGGAACGTCGGGGCCCGGCCGTAGCTCTTCGTCCCCGCGATGAAAAAACCGCTCTCGGGGTGCGCGAGCACGTCGGCGCCGTGCGGGGGCACGGTGCCGCAGGAGTGCAGCTCCGGGTCGATCAGCGGCGCCAGCCGGGAGGGGGCCTCGAGAGCGGGGTCGAGGTCCAGGCGCAGCTCGCGCAGCACCGCCAGCTCGGGGCGGAAACCGGTGGCGGCGACGACGACGTCGACGACCAGGCGCTGCTCACCGGTGGGGGTCGTGGCCACCACGGTGATCCCGCTGCCGTCGGCGGCGGGTTCCAGGGCGCTGACGGTGACCTCGGTGCGCAGCTCGATGCGCCCGGACTCCACTGCCCGGCGCAGCCGGGTGCCCAGCGCGCCGCGGGCGGGCAGGCCGTCCAGGTCCCCGCCGCCGAAGGCGCGCGCCACCGACGCCCCGCGGACCGCCCACGCGGTGCGGGTGACCGGTCCGTCGGCGGGGTCCTGCTCGGCCAGGGCGACCAGGTGCAGCAGCGTGTTCGCGGCCGAGTGCCCCGCGCCCACGACGAGCGTGCGCCGGCCGGCGAAGCGCTCCCGGTCGGCACCCAGGACGTCGGGCAGCGGGCCGGCGAGGAAGGGGGCGGCCTCGGCCTCGCCGAGGACGGGCAGGCCGGAGGCGCCCAGGGGGTTGCGCTGCTCCCAGGTGCCGGAGGCGTCGACGACGGCGCGGGCGTGGTGGTCGACGACCGAGGTCCGGCCGTGGCCGTCGGTCTGCCGGACCCGCACCAGGAACGGCCGTGCGTCGTGGCCGGCGCTGCGGGTCTCGTCCAACCCCGCCCGGCTGACGGCCACGACGCGGGCGCCGGTGCGGATGCGCGGGGCGAGCTGCTCGGTGGCGGCCAGCGGCGCGAGGTACTGCTCGACGAGGTCGGCGCCGGTGGGCAGGCCCGTCGGTTCCGGGTGCTCCCAGCCGGTGGGGGCCAGCAGCCGGGCTGCGGCGGCGTCGACGTCGTAGCGCCAGGGGGAGAACAGCCGGACGTGCCCCCACGCGTGGACGGCCGCGCCCACCTGCTCGCCGGCTTCGAGCACCAGCGGTTCCAGGCCGCGCTCGAGCAGGTGCGCGGCGGCGGCCAGGCCGACCGGACCGGCACCGATGACGACGACGGGCAGCTCGGCGGTGTCCTCGGCGGTGTCCTCGGCGGGGTCCTCGGCGGTGTCCTCGGTGGCGGTGTTCACGGCAGGTGCCTCCTCAGGAGACGGAGTCGGCGGACGGGGCGAGCGGGTGCGCCCGAGCAGCGGGGTTCACCGGGCGGGGCGGGCGGGGACGGTCGGGTCACCGGGGAAGAAGCGCCGTCCGGCCCACAGGGCGACGTGGACGAGCGCCACGAGCACCGGCACCTCGATGAGCGGGCCGACGACCCCGGCCAGGGCCTGCCCGGAGGTGGCGCCGAAGGTGCCGATGGCCACCGCGATCGCCAGTTCGAAGTTGTTGCCGGTGGCGGTGAAGGACAGCGTCGAGGTCTTCGCGTAGCTGAGGCCGATCGCCGTGCCCAGCGCGAAGGAGCCGGCGAACATGGTGGCGAAGTAGGCCAGCAGCGGCAGCGCGATGCGGGCCACGTCGCCGGGCTGGGAGGTGATCGCGTCGCCCTGCAGGGCGAAGAGCACGACGATGGTGAACAGCAGCCCGTAGAGCGCGATCGGCCCGATCCTCGGCAGGAAGGTCCCCTCGTACCAGGCCCGTCCGCGGGAGCGCTCCCCGAGCGTGCGGGTGAGGAACCCGGCCACCAGCGGGATGCCCAGGAAGACGAGCACGGAGACGACGATGGCGCCGACGGAGAACTCCGCGCTCGTGGTCTCCAGGCCCAGCCAGCCGGGCAGCACCTGCAGGTAGAACCAGCCCAGCGCGGCGAAGGCGAGGATCTGGAAGACGGAGTTGACCGCCACCAGCACCGCGGCGGCCTCGCGGTCCCCGCAGGACAGGTCGTTCCAGATGAGCACCATGGCGATGCAACGCGCCAGCCCGACGATGACCAGACCGGTGCGGTGCTCGGGCTGATCGGGCAGCAGCAGCCAGGCCAGGGCGAACATCAGCGCCGGCCCGATCAGCCAGTTCAGCACCAGGGAGCTGACCATCAAGCGGCGGTCCGCGGCGATGCGGGCGGTCTCGGAGTAGCGGACCTTGGCCAGCACCGGGTACATCATCAGCAGCAGGCCGATGGCGATGGGCAGGCTGACCGAGCCGACCTCGACCGCGCCCAGGGCTTCGTCCAGGCCGGGGACGAACCGCCCGAGCAGCAGGCCCAGGGCCATGGCGGCGACGATCCACACCGACAGGAAGCGGTCCAGGACGGACAACCGGGTCAGGACCGGGGTGTCGGCTCCTCGGGGTCCCGCCGGGTGGGGGTTCTCGGCGACGAGGTCGCTCATCGGGCAGGTCCTTCCATCGACGTCTGTCGATGAACGACCCTGGCACCAGGCATCCACCCCTGTCAATATCGACAACGGTGGATGTCTGGTGGCATGCTGGCGCCATGGCCACCTCGAGCCCGCCGATCGCCGCCAGGCCCGGCGCCGCCGGTGCCGAGCCCACCGGTGCGCGCTGCGCGCCGGTGACCCGGGAGCCGCTCGGCGCCGAGGACGCGGCCGCCCTGGCCCGCACGCTGAAGGCGGTCGCCGACCCGGCGCGGCTGCGCCTGCTCTCGCTGGTGGCTGCCCACGAGGGCGGCGAGGCCTGCGTGTGCGACCTCGTCGAGCCGCTCGGGCTGAGCCAGCCCACCGTCTCGCACCACCTGAAGGTCCTCGTCGAGGCGGGCCTGCTCACCCGCGACAAGCGGGGGGTGTGGGCCTACTTCACCCTCGTCCCCGAGGCCCTCGACGCACTGGCCGGCGCACTGGCCGGCGCGCTGGCCGCTCCGGTGGCGCCCGGTCCCCGCTGACCGCGCGCCGGGTCCCGGTGCGCCGGGCGGCGGTGGCCCCGTCACCGGAACGCCGGAGCAGGGGTTCCGTGCCGGCGCCCCGGCTCTGCCAGGATGAGGCCGTGGCCCGGCCGGTCGGCCGGGGCCCCGACGGCTGGAGGCACCCGTGACGAGCCCGAGCGCCCCGACCCTGGAGTCCGTCGCCGCCCGCGCCGGCGTCTCCCGGGCGACGGCCGGACGCGTGCTGGCCGGTTACGGCCGCGTCAGCGACAGCGCCCGGGAGGCGGTGCTGCGCGCCGCCTCCGAACTGTCCTACGTGCCCAACCAGGCCGCCCGCTCCCTGGTCACCCGCCGCAGCGGGTCGATGGCCCTGGTCGTGGTCGAGCCGGTCGAGCGCTTCTTCGCCGACTCCTACTTCCCGCTGGTGCTCAACGGCGCGCAGGCGCAGCTGGCCGAGCGCGAGGTGCAGCTCGTCCTCGTGGTGCTCTCCACAGCCCGCGAGCGGGAGCGCTTCGAGCGCTACGCGCGCAGCGGGCACGTCGACGGGGCGATCCTGGTTTCGGTGCACGGGCCGGACCCGCTGCCGCAGCACCTGGTCGACGCCGGGATCCCGGTGGTGATGTCCGGCCGCCCCTTCGAGGACGGCTCCAGCGTGCCGTACGTGTCGGCCGACAACGTGGGCGGCGCCCGCACCGCCACCCGGCACCTGCTCGAGCGGGGCTGCCGGCACGTGGTGACGGTGACCGGCCCGATGGACATGCGGGTGGGCCAGGACCGCCTGGAGGGGTTCCGCACCGAGCTGCGCGCCCACCACCGCCGCTACGGCGCGCAGCTGGCGGCCAACGGGGACTTCACCGTGGTGGGCGGCCGGGCCGCCACGCAGGAGCTGCTGGCCCGCCACCCCGACCTGGACGGCATCTTCGCGGCCAACGACCTCATGGCGGCCGGTGCGCTGCAGGCCCTGGCCGCCGCCGGGCTGGCGGTGCCCGAGCGGGTGCGGGTGGTCGGCTTCGACGACGCGCCGCTGGCGGCCGCCGCCACACCGCCGCTGACGACGGTGCGCCAGCCGGTGGTGGAGATGGGCCGGGAGCTGGCGCGGATGCTGCTGCGGCTGGTCGACGGCGAGAGCGTCGAGGGGCCGGTCGTCGCGGCCACGACGCTGGTGGAGCGCGCGACCACCTGAGCCCGCCCCCGGGCGCGCTGGTGCCCGGGGCGCTCCGCGGCCGGGCGTTCGACAACGGTTTCGACACGGGCATTGACAGCGGGTCCCCGCCGGGTCCACGCTGTGCGAACCCCTTGAGAGCGCTCTCACGGCGGTCGGGACCACCGCGAGAGCGCTCTCAACGGCCCACCGATCAACGTCGATCCGCCGACCACGGCGCGGCCCGAGGAGTTCCCCATGTCGACAGTCCGGAAGACCACGTTCGCCGCCCTCGCGGCCACGGTCAGCGGAGCGCTCCTGCTCAGCTCGTGCAGCACCAGCGACGCCGGCTCGGCCGATGCGGCCGCGGCCGACGGCAAGACCCAGATCAGCGTCAGCCTCTTCGGCACCTTCGGCTACGAGGAGGCGGGTCTCTTCGACGAGTACCAGCAGCTGAACCCCGACGTCACCATCAAGTACGAGTCCACCCAGGGCGAGAACAACTACTGGCCCGCCCTGCAGACCAAGCTGGCCTCCGGCAACGGCGCCGCCGACATCCAGGGCATCGAGGTCGGGCGCATCGCCGACGTCGTCGCCAACCAGGGCGCCAAGTGGACCGACCTGAAGACCACCTCGGCGGCCGACCAGGTCGCCAACTACCCCGAGTGGAAGTCCGCCGCGGCCACCACCGAGGACGGCAAGGTCCTCGGCCTGGGCACCGACATCGGCCCCATGGGCCTGTGCTACCGCAGCGACCTGCTCCAGCAGGCCGGTCTGCCCACCGACCCCGCCCAGCTGGCGGCGCGGATGAGCAGCTGGGACGACTACGTGGCCCTCGGCCGCGAGTTCAAGGCCAAGGCGCCGGCCACCACCGCGTGGACGGACTCCGCGGGCGGGTTGTACAACGCCATCGTCTCCACGGAGGAGGAGATCTACTACGACGCCTCCGGTGAGCTGATCTGGGACAGCAACCCGGCGGTCAAGAAGGCCTTCGACACCTCCGCCGCCGCCGCCCAGGAGGGCCTGACCGCCAAGCTCGAGCAGTTCGAGGACCCCGCCTGGGACACCGGCTTCGGCGCCGGCACCTTCGCCACGATCGCCTGCCCCGCCTGGATGGTCGGCTACATCAAGGGCAAGGCCGGCGACGCCGGCTCCGGCAAGTGGAACGTCACCTCGCTGCCCGGCGGCGCCGGCGGCAACTGGGGCGGCGCCTACCTGGGCATCCCCGCCTCCAGCAAGAACAAGGAGGCCGCGGCCGAGCTCATCACCTGGCTGACCGACCCCGAGCAGCAGGCGAAGGTCTTCGAGACCGCCGGGAACTTCCCGTCCAACACCAAGGCCTTCGACCTCGTCTCCGGCGCCACCGACGAGTACTTCCAGGGCGCGCCCATCGGCGAGATCTTCTCCCAGGCCGCCGAGAAGGCCCCGACCCAGGTCCTGGGCGAAGAGGACGCCGTCGTGAAGTCCTCCCTCGTGCAGGCGCTGCTGTCGGTGGAGACCAACGGCGTGGCCCCGGCCGACGCCTGGGACAGCGCCTCGAAGGACCTCGCCAACCAGATCAGCTGAGGCTCGCACCCCAGCAGGGGCGGCCGCCGTCCGCGGCGGCCGCCCCGCCCCAGCCGATCCGACCACGACCCGCGAGGAGATCCCGTGAGCGCTCAGAGCACGACCGCCCCACCGGCCCCGCCCGGGCGCGGCGCGAAGACCACCGCACCGGAGCTGTCGCTACGCTCGCGGTTGTTCCGCTTCGAGTCGCAGGCCGCGCCGTACGCCTACATCGCCCCGTTCTTCCTGCTGTTCTTCGCCTTCGGGCTCTTCCCGCTGGTCTACACCATGTGGATCAGCTTCCACTCCTACGAGCTGGGCGCCGAGCCGGAGTACAACGGCTGGGCCAACTACGTCT
Source organism: Kineococcus aridisoli (assembly GCF_050871885.1). Taxonomy (NCBI): domain Bacteria; kingdom Bacillati; phylum Actinomycetota; class Actinomycetes; order Kineosporiales; family Kineosporiaceae; genus Kineococcus; species Kineococcus aridisoli. The sequence goes on from NZ_JBJLSF010000002.1 coordinate 92,208, forward strand.
GGCTCTTCACCAACGAGAAGTTCTACAACGCGCTGTGGAACACCTTCTCGCTGGGCGTGCTCTCCACCGTCCCGCAGCTGCTGCTGGCCCTGGGCCTGGCGCACCTGCTGAACTACCGGATGCGGGCGCGCAACTTCTTCCGCGTCTCGATGATGATGCCCTACGCCACCTCGGTGGCCGCCTCCACGCTGGTGTTCGCGCAGATCTTCGGCCGCGACGCCGGACTGGCGAACTGGCTGCTGTCGCTGGTCGGCCTGGACGCGCTGGACTGGCGCAACGGCGACCTCAGCGCCCAGATCGCCATCTCGATCATCGTCATCTGGCGCTGGACCGGCTACAACGCCCTCATCTACCTGGCCGGCATGCAGTCCATCCCGCACGACCTCTACGAGGCCGCGGCCCTGGACGGCGCCAACCGCTGGCAGCAGTTCGTGCACGTCACCCTGCCCGGCCTGCGCCCCACGATCCTGTTCACCGTCGTCGTCTCCACCATCGGCGCCACCCAGCTCTTCGGCGAGCCGCTGCTCTTCGGCGGCGTCGACGGCGGAGCGCTGAACCAGTACCAGACGCTCGGCCTGTTCATGTACCAGCAGGGCTGGGCGTACGGCGCCCTCGGCCGGGCCGCCACGATCGCCTGGGTGACATTCCTGCTCATCATCGTGCTGGTCCTGCTCAACACCGCGCTGGCCCGGTGGCGCGACCGCGACAGCCGAGGAGCCCGGCGATGACCACGACCACCGTCCGCGACGCGGCCCTGGCCGCCCCCGTCCCGCCGCGCGAGGGCCGCAGGAAGCGCTACCGCGCCCCCGACGCCGCCGGCTGGCTCACCTACGTGCTGCTGGCCGTCACCGCGTTCGTCTTCCTCGTGCCCTTCTACTACATGATCGTCGCGGCGAGCCGGCCGATGTCGGAGATGACTCAGTCGCCGCCGCCGTTCCTGCCCGGCCCGTACCTGTGGCAGAACATCAGCACGGCGCTGGAGCAGCAGGCCATCGGCCTGGCCATCGTCAACTCGCTCGTCGTCTCCGGCGTCACGACCATCGGCACGCTGCTCTTCTGCACCCTGGCCGGGTTCGCGTTCGCCAAGCTGCGCTTCCGCGCCAAGAACTTCCTCTTCGCGGTGACGATCGGCACCCTGATGATCCCGCCGACCCTGGGCGTCGTGCCGCTGTACAAGATCATGTCGGACTGGAACCTGGCGGGCCGGCTGGAGTCGGTGATCCTGCCCTCGCTGGTGACCGCGTTCGGGGTGTTCTTCATGCGCCAGTACCTGGTGCAGACGCTGCCCGACGAGCTGCTGGAGGCCGCCAAGGTCGACGGCGCCTCCTCCACCCGCACCGTCGTCAGCATCGTGCTGCCGATCGCCCGCCCCGGCATGGCCGTGCTCGGGATGCTCACGTTCATGACGGCCTGGAACGACTTCTTCTGGCCCGTCATCGCGCTGAACTCCTCGATGCCCACCGTGCAGGTCGCCCTCAACAACCTCGGCAGCGGCTACGTGCCCGACACCTCGATCATCATGGCTGGCACGCTCGTCGGCACCCTGCCGGTCATCGTGGTGTTCGTCCTGCTGGGCAAGCAGATCGTCAGCGGCATCATGGCCGGCGCCGTCAAGGGCTGACGGCCCACCCCTCTCACCGACCACCGCTCAGGAAGGCTCCCGTGACCACCACCGAGGAACGTCCCACCGCCGCCGGCGCGAGCACCGAGCGGGCCTTCCCGCCCGGTTTCGTCTGGGGCACCGCCACCGCCGCCTACCAGGTCGAGGGCGCCGCCGCCGAGGACGGGCGCACCCCCTCCATCTGGGACACCTACAGCCACACCCCCGGCAAGGTGAGCGGCGGGGACACCGGCGACGTCGCCGACGACCACTACCACCGCTTCCGCGAGGACATCGCGATCATGAAGCGGCTGGGACTGGCCTCCTACCGCTTCTCCGTGGCCTGGCCGCGCATCACCCCCCAGGTCACCGCCGACGCGCTCGGCCCGGTCAACGAGGACGGCCTGCGGTTCTACTCCGTCCTCGTCGACGAGCTGCTGGCCGCGGGCATCGAGCCCGCCGTCACCCTCTACCACTGGGACCTGCCGCAGGCGCTGGAGGACGAGGGCGGCTGGACCTCGCGGGCCACCGCGGAACGCTTCGCCGAGTACGCCGAGGTCGTCGCCGGCGCGCTGGGGGACCGGGTCCGCACCTTCATCACCCTCAACGAGCCCTGGTGCTCGGCGTACCTGGGCTACGCCTCCGGCGTGCACGCCCCGGGCCGCACCGAACCCGCCGCCGCGCTGGCGGCCGTGCACCACCTCAACCTCGCCCACGGCCTGGGCGCCGCGGCCGTGCGACGCGCCGCCCCCGCCGCCCGCGTCGCCCTGACGCTGAACCTGGCGTGGGTGCGCACCGAGGGCAGCAGCGACGCCGACCACGACGCGGTGCGCCGCGTCGACGGCCTGCAGAACCGCGTCTTCCTCGACCCGGTGCTGCGCGGCAGCTACCCCGCCGACGTGCTCGCCGACACGGCCGCCGTCAGCGACTGGTCGTTCGTGCGCGAGGGGGACCTGCAGCTGATCCACCAGCCGCTGGACGTGCTGGGCGTCAACTACTACAGCCCCACCGTCGTGCGCGCCTGGGACGGCTCGGGCCCGCGCGCCGAGGCCGACGGGCACGGCGCCAGCGCGCACAGCCCGTGGGTCGGCTCGCACCACCTCATCGAGTTCCCCGAGCTGCCCGGGCACCGGACCGCGATGGGCTGGAGCGTGGACCCGCGCGGCATGACGGAGCTGCTGCTGCGGGTGCACCGCGAGAACCCCGGCCTGGAGCTGGTGGTCACCGAGAACGGCGCCGCCTACGACGACGTCGTCGTCGCCGGGCAGGTGCACGACGTGGAGCGCACCCGCTACCTGCGCGACCACCTCGCGGCCGTCCTGGACGCCGTCGAGGCCGGCGCACCGGTCACCGGGTACTACCTGTGGTCCTTCCTGGACAACTTCGAGTGGGGCTACGGGTTCTCCAAGCGCTTCGGCATCGTCCACGTCGACTACGCCACCCAGCAGCGCACCGTCAAGGACAGCGCCCTGTGGTACGCCACGGTCGTGGCGCGCAACGCGGTGCCGGCCACCACCGCCTGACACCACCTGGCACCACCTGGCGCCACCGCACGCCCTCGCGCCCCGCCCGCCGGTCCCCCGGCGGGCGGGGCGCTGTGCCGTGCGCCTCCGGGTCAGGAGGTGCGCGGGTTCAGCGGGGTGGGAGGCGTCGGCGGCACGCGGTTCGGGCCGGCCTCCGGCGGCCGCGGCCGGTCCAGCGGGTGCAGGCGCACCGCCACCAGCGCCACGTCGTCGTCGTGGCCGGAGGGGACCAGCCGCTCCAGCACGCCGTCGCACAGCTCCTCCAGCGGCAGGTGGGCCAGCTGCGCCACCGCCTCGTGCAGGCGCAGGATGCCCGAGGCGACGCTGTGCCCGCGTCGTTCCACCAGCCCGTCGGTGTAGAGCATCACCGTCGAACCCCGGTCGACGGTGATGGCCGCGTCGGTGCGCGGGGAGGTCGGGTCCACGCCCAGCAGCAGCTGCGGCGGGTGCGCGGCCAGCGAGGTGACGGTGCCGTCGGCGGCCAGCAGCAGCGGCGGCGGGTGGCCCGCGTTCGACCAGCGCAACCGGGTCACGTCGCGCTCCCGCTCGTCGGCCACCTGCTCCAGGCGGGCGACGACGGCCGTGGCGATGGTGTTCATCGCCAGCCCCTGCATGGCCGCGTCCAGGCTGCGCAGCACCGTCGCCGGCGGCGCCCCCGTCGCGTACGCAATCCCGCGCAGCAGCGAACGCACCTGGCCCATCGCCGCGGCGGCGTCCACGTCGTGGCCCATGACGTCGCCGATCACCAGCACGGTGGCCCCGTCGGGGGTCAGGAACGCGTCGTACCAGTCGCCGCCGACCTGCGCCGCGGCAGCGGCCGGCTGGTACCGCACCGCCACCTGAAGGTGGTTCGGCTCGACCGGGGCGGTCAGCAGGCTGCGCTGCAACCCCTCCGCGATGCGGCTCTGCTGGGCGAACAGGCGCGCGTTGTCGACGGCCAGCCCGGCGCGGTCGGCCAGTTCCGTCGCGGTCAGCACGTCCTCGGCCGAGTAGGCGCCGCCCCCGGCCCCCCGGAACAGCGTGATGAGCCCCACGGTCCGCCCCCGCGCGCGCATCGGCAGTGCCGCCAGGGACTCCGGTGCCAGCCGGTGGATCAGCTGCCGGGCCCGCTCGTCGGTGAGGTGGTTCACGAGGGCCTCGGTGGCTCCCGAGTCGATGGTGACCGGCCGGTTGGTGCGCCAGGCCCGGTACAGGTACGAGTCCGGCGACAGCGCCCGCAGCCGGGCCTTGCGGTAGTCGACGACGACCTCGCGCAGCTGCTCGTCGACGTGCCAGGAACCCAGGTCGCTGAGCTCCCCGTGCTCGTCGACGAGCGTGATCAGGCACCAGTCGGCCAGCAGCGGGACCAGGTGCTGCGCCAGGCGCCCGACGGCCTCGCGCCCGTCGAGCGTGGCGGACAGGTCCTCGCCGACGCGCACGAGCAGCCGCAGGCGTTCCGCGGCCTCCTCGGCCTGCCGCCGCGCCGCCTCGATCTGCGACTGCGCGATCCGGCGGTCGGTGACGTCCAGGAAGTACACCGACAGCCCGTCGGGGTTCGGCCAGGCCCGTGCCTCGTACCAGCGGTCCAGCGGCGGCGGGTAGTACGCCTCGAACGTGACCTGCTCGCCGGTGTCCGCCGCGCGCCGGTACTCGCGCTCGAACGTCGCACCCACCGCGTCGGGGAACAGCTCCCAGACCACCCCGCCCAGCAGTTCCTCGCGTCGGCGCTGCAGCAGCTTCTCCGCTTCGGCGTTGACGTAGGTGAACCGCCACTGGCGGTCCAGGGCGAAGAACCCGGCCGCCATCGTCTCCATGACGCGCGCCACCCGGGCGTCGGCGTCCTTCTCGCTGGTGGTGTCGTAGGCCGCTCCCAGCACCCGCACCGCGGTCCCGGAGGCGTCGGCGAGGGCCTTGCCGCGCGCCTGCACCCAGCGGGTGCTGCCGTCGGGGCGCACCACGCGGTACTCGGCCTCGAACAGCCCGCACGCGGCGATGCAGTCCGACAGCGCCTGCGTCACCCGCGGCAGGTCGTCGGGGTGCAGCCGGGCGTTGAAGTCCTCGATGCTGCCGCCGAAGCCGTCGGGCTCGTAGCCGAAGAGCTCGATGAGCCGCTCGTCCCAGGTGAGCTCACCGGTGAGCAGGTCCCAGTCGAAGCTGCCGATGCCGGCCGCCGTGATCGACAGCTCCCAGCGCAGCCGCGCCGCCTCGTCGGCGACGGACACCCCGCCGCCGTGGACCCGGTCGCGCTCACCGCCGACGACGACGACCTCCACCTCCTGCGGCCGAGGGGGCCGTGCTCCGCTCACAGGTCACCCTCCGGTCCGGCCCGGGACCGGGCACGCGAGGGACCATCATCGCGTGCCCGCGGGGGTGCTCCGCGCCGGGTCGCGCCCCGGCGCGCCGCGTCAGTGGCTGCTGCGGCCGCGCAGCGACAGCAGGCGCGCGCCGACGAGGCGGTCGGCGATCGCTCCGGTCACCAGCGAGTACACGACCTTGTGCCCCACGTCGACCACCAGCTCGCGCCGCGGCCAGGTGTGCGGCGGCGCGCCGGCGCCGGTGCCGTTCTCCAGGGTCTGGTCCGTGCACAGCCGCACGACCGCGTGGGCGGCGCTGGCGCGCGGGCCCCGCAGCCCGGTGACCGACCACACCCCCCGCAGCGCGCCCAGCGCGGCGCCCGTCGCGTAGTGCATGGCGTGGTTCCACCCGGCCGGCCGCCGGTCGTCGCCGGGGTGGGCGCCGAGCAGCGTCAGCAGCGTGCGTCCCGGCACGTAGGAGGACGGCCGGTGCGTCAGCGCCTGCTCCACCTTCTCGCCGATGGCCATCACCCCCGCACCGGCGGTGCCGGCGGCCGCGCCGACGGCGGCCGCGCGCAGCAGCTGGGGGATCCGGGGGGCCTGTGTCGTGCTCACCCGCACCCCCTACCCGCGCACGCGCCCGGGCATGCACCCGCACCGCCCCGGCACCGGGTCAGAAGACGGTCACCTCGACGCCGACGATGTCCAGCTGCTGCTGCTGCAGGTAGGCGCGCCCGGCGATCTCCTCGCGCAGCCAGCCGAGGGGGTCGTCGCCCTCGCCCCGCGAGCGCGCCAGCGCGGCCGAGACCGCGTAACCGCCCTTCGCGCCGACCTGCACCGACGTCCCGTCGCGCAGCGTCACGCGGAACCGGACGTTGCGGCGGCCGTGGCGCTGCCCCCGCGCCGCGGCGCGCAGCACCTCCATCAGCCGCCGGCGCGCCTGCTCGCGCCCGGTGCCCTCGGTGCGGGGTCCGGTGACGGTGTGCTGGCGGACACCGCCGGGCAGGTAGGTGGTGCTGTCGCTGAACCTCTGGCGACCGGCGGGACGGCCGGACCCCGCGGACCCCGCGGATCCCGCGGACCCCGCGGATCCCGCGGACCCCGCCGCACCGTCCGGCTGCTCACCGGCGACGTCCGGGACCCGCGTCGGCTCGGCCGCGCCGCGGCGGGCGCGCACCCGCACCGGCGCGCCGTCGCGGCCGCGCCGTCGCGGCGGGCGGCTGCGGGCCCGCCCGCTGTCGACGAGCTCGCGCAGCGTCGCCAGGTACAGCTGCCCGCTGGTCTCCCCGCGGACGACCTTGCGCACCATGCGCGGGGAGCGCTGCAGCTCGTGGGCGAGCTCGGCCACGCTCATGCCGTAGGCGCGCAGCTCGGCGACGAGGTCCGCGGCGCTGCGCGCGTCGGCGGTGCCGGGGGGCTGCTCAGGCACGCGCCTGCTCCTGCCCGCCGGGGCGCTGCGCCGCTTCTCCGGCGGCGGCCAGCGCCTGCGCGGTGCCCGCCTGCTCGGCGCGCTGGCGCAGGCGGTTGCGCTCCGCGGCGGTGGCGGGCAGCTGCACCGAGGGCAGCCAGCCCTGCAGGCGCATCCGGCCGACGGCGCCGTCGTCGCCGCCGCCGTGGGAGGTGGGCAGCGACCAGGGAGGCACGCTCGTGGTGTAGATCGCGTCGCCGTTGATCGCCAGCAGCCCGGCCGGGTCCACCTGCAGCGCGCCGACCACCGGGCGCGGTGCGCCGGGGCGGTGCGGCAGCGCCGCGGGGCACTCCAGCACCCGGGCCCGCCCGCGCGCCCACACCTGCGCGGCCAGCTCGGGGCGGTACAGCGCCGCGGCCTGCCCGCCGGTGCCCCGGCCGGGGACCCGGTACACGAACGCCTCCCCGTGCCGCACCACCGTGGCGGCCGCCTCGGCCGGCACCTCGCGGGCCGACCACACCACCCGGGTGGTGTCCCGCCCGCGGGAGGCGAAGGCGCCGATGCCCTGGATGAGGATGCCGCGCACCGCGGCCACCGCCGCCGAGCGCACCAGCGGGTCCGGCTGCGCGCCCGCACCCGCACCCTCACCCCCGCCGGCGGCGAGGCGCTCGCGGGCGCGCTTGAGGCGGTCGGCCCAGGTGTCCAGCAGCCGCCCCTTGGTGAACAGCAGGCCCTCCTGGACCTCCACGTCCCAGCCGGCGTCGTGGGCGAGCTTGACCTCCACCCCGTCCGCCCACGTCTCGGCGCGGGCGCCGGGGACGTTGGGGTAGTGCCAGCCGGCGCTGACGTCGTCGTGGGCGACGGGCAGCACCCCCACGTGGTCCCACCAGTCGGGCACGCGGAAGCGCACCCGGTAGCGGGCGCGCGCGTAGGGGTCGGACTCCAGCAGCTCCTGCCCCTGCCGAGCGGTCAGCCGGGTCACCGGTCCGCTGCCGAGCTCGCGGCACAGCGAGGCGTACATGAAGCGGCCGTCGACGTAGGCGAAGCCACCGCGCGCGGAGCGCTCCAGGTCGACCAGGGGCCGGCAGGCGCCGCAGGGGCAGGCGGCGGGGCCGGTGGTCAGGTGCTCGATGCGGTGCTGGCCGGAGGTGCGGTGCAGCAGCTCGGCGACGTCCCCGGGCAGCGGCTCCGGGTCCAGCGTGCGCGGCAGCGAGCGCGCCCACAGCTGCGCGCCGGTGGCGGCCGGGGACTTCAGCAGCTCCATGTCCTCCACCCCCTTGACCGCCTCGGTGGTCAGCACCCACGCCTGGCGCGCCTGGTCGGGACCGAAGCCGGCGGCCGGGTCGGCGGCGACGGGGAACCACTCCGCTGCGGTGCGCACCTCGAGGGTGCGGCCGGTGACCTCGTGGGTGAAGCGGCCGGTGGGCGGGGTGGACAGCCAGTGCCCCGGGGAGGTCCACGAGGGGGTCTCGGCGATCAGCCAGTGCGGCTGCCCGGGTTCCGCGGCCGGCAGCTTCCCGGTCAGCATGATCCGCTCGGCGGACAGGTTGTGGGCGGTGTCCAGCAGGTCCACCAGGGTGGGGCGCTTGCGCCGCCCGGTGAGCTTCGGGGTGACGCGGGCACCGGAGTCGGTGACCCCGACACCGGTGGTGAAGTCGAGCCAGACCGTCGGGACCGGGCGGACCTTCCACGGGACGGGCCTCATCGGACGGGCCTCACCGGGCGCCCTGCGCCACCGGTGGGCGGCCCCACGAGGGGGGTGCGGGTCATGCTGGCGGTCTCCTCGTCGGCGCGGTGGCGCCAGCGTAGGCGGTGGCGCCGGCGGCGGGGCCGGTCGCCCCGGGGCGTGTCGCCCCGGGGCGTGTCGCCCGGGCGCGTGTCGCCCGGCGCGACCGCCGCCCGCTCACGCCCGCGGCGGGACCCCGGTGGCCTCGTAGCGCTGCGCGCCGCCGGGTGCCCGGGGCACCCTGCGCGCCGATCCGCGGCGGGTCAGGCGCAGCAGCGCGGCGCGGACGACCTGCTGGGGCAGCCCCGTGCGGTCGGCGACCTCCTCGGTGCCGAGCGGGTCCTCGGCCAGGACCAGGGCGGTGAGCACGTCGGCCTGCTCACGGGTGATCGGCGGGTGGCCGGCGGTGACGCTGCGCATGAAGGGTGCTCCCAGGTGCCTCGATGACCGGCGTCATCATGCCGGGAGCGGAGCTCCGCGCCGGGGAGGGTGGCACCCGCTCGTGTCGCGATCACGAGCCGGCCGCCCGTCCCGCCCCGCGCCGGCGGCCGCCGGGGGTTCAGCCCCGCCCCCGGCGCGCCGATGCTCTGGCCAGCCCGTCCCGTCCCCGGAGGTGACCCGTGTGCCGGCTGCTGGCCTACGCCGCCCCGCGCCCGACCACGTTCGCCGAGCTCATCGGCCCCGAGCAGCTGGCGGCGTTCCGGACCCTGTCGTGCCTGCACGCCGACGGCTGGGGCACGGCCTGGCTGGACGGCGGCGCCGACGACGGCGACCACGGCGGCGACCACGGCGGTGGCGGTGTCGCCGGGGGTCCCCGGGTGCGCAGGGTGCGCGACGCCCTGCCCGTGCAGCGCTCCCGGCGCGGTGCGAGCGCGCTGTCGCAGCAGCCGAGCACGGCCCGGCTGGTGCACCTGCGGCTGGCGACGCCGGGCATGGCGGTCGACCACGAGAACAGCCACCCGTTCCTGCACGGCGGGATCGCCTTCGCGCACAACGGCGCAGTGCCGTCGGTGCCGCTGCTGGAGCAGCTGGTGGGCCCGGAGCACCTGGCGCACGTGCGCGGCACCACCGACAGCGAGCGGATCTTCGCCCTGGTGCGCCGGTACGCCGACGCCGGTGCGGACCTGGCGGGTGCGACGGCGGCGGCGGTCCTGCGGCTGCGCGAGGCGTTCCCCGCGGCGAGCCTGAACGCGGTGCTGCTGAGCGTCGACGAGGTGGTCGTGGTGCACTCCAGCGAGTCGGCACCGGTGCCGCTGGAGGAGCTGTGCGCCACGGGGCTCGTCCCGGCGCAGCTGCCCCTGGACCACGCGGCGGCGTACTACCGGATGAGCTGGCTGCGCCGGCCGGACGGGGCGGTGGTGTTCACCTCCGCCGGCATCGACACCACCGGGTGGCAGGCGCTGCCGCCGGCGTCGATCACGACGGTGCGCCTGGACACCCTGCAGGTGCGGGTGCAGGACCTGAGCGCCGCCGCGCGGTCCGTCCCGGCGCGCTGACCGGCCGGTGGCCCGCCTAGGGTGACGGCGTGACGGACCACCCCCTGCTCCCCGACAGCACCACGCCCGCCGCGCGGGCCCGCATCGGCGTCTGGGGCGGTGGCCCGTGGGCCGACCCGGCCCGCCGCGGGGAGGCCCGCGAGGCCGCCCGGGAGCTGGAGGACCTGGGGTACTCGCGCATCTGGCTGTCCGGGGGCTTCGACCCGGGCCTGCACCCGGTGTTCGGCGAACTGCTGGACGCGACCGAGGAGATCGGCGTGGCCAGCGGCATCGTCAGCGTCTACGCCGCCACGCCGGACGAGTGCGCCGAGGGCTTCGCCGCGCTGGACCGGCGCCACCCGGGACGGTTCCTGCTGGGCCTGGGCAACAGCCACGCCGTCGTCGTGGAGGGTTCCGGACAGGACTACTCGAAGCCGTACTCGAAGGTCGTGGAGCACCTGGACGCCCTGGACGCCGCCGGGGGCGTGCCGCGCGAGCGGCGGGTCCTGGCCGCGCTGGGCCCGCGGATGCTGCGCCTGGCCCGCGACCGCTCCCTGGGCGCGCACCCGTACTTCAGCACCGCCGCGCACACCACGTACGCGCGCGAGGTCCTCGGGGAGGGCGTGCTGCTGGCGCCGGAGGTGGCGGTCGTGCTGGAGGAGGACCCCGCCAGGGCCCGCGAGGTCGCCCGCCGCTACGCCACCGGGTACCTGGCCCTGCCGAACTACACCGACAACCTGCGCCGCTTCGGCTACGGCGACGAGGACTTCGCCGACGGCGGCAGCGAGCGGCTCATCGACGAGCTGATCCCGTGGGGCGACGCCGCGACGGTCGCCGCCGGTGTCGCGCGGCACGTCGACGCCGGTGCCGACGAGGTCGCCGTGCAGGTGCTCACGGCCTCCGGGCAGGAGTTCCCGCTGCGTCAGTGGGGCGAGCTGGCCCGCGTGCTCATCGGCTGAACCCCTCCCGCACCGTCGTCACCCCGCGGTGGACGACCCGTCGGCGGCACCGGTCCCCGGGTCCGCCGCGGGGGAGGCGGGGACCAGGTGCAGGTGCGTCGCCCGCCCCGGCCCGTCCGGGAGCCGGCCGCCGCCGGAGGAACGCGCCGCGCCGGGCGGGTGCTGCGGCGCGGGGAGCGCCACCGGTGGCGCGGAACCCCCGGCCGGCCTCGCGGCCGCGACGCCCTGCCGCGCCCGGGGACCCTCGCAGTCGTGGTCCGGGACGACGACCAGGGTGGGGACGGCGGGGGAGGCGGCGTAGCCGGCCAGGGCGCCGAACAGCAGCGCCAGCGGCACCGCACCGGCCACCAGACCCGCGCGCGGGGTGCGCCCGGCCTCCACCACCCACGGCAGGAGCGTCAGCGTGGCGAAGGAGGCCGTCGCGACGGTCACCGCCCTGCGCGTGGCGAAGCTCCTGCGCACCGCCGCCCTCCCGTCTCCAGGTCCTGCGCCGACCACCGGTCCCGCACCGGTCGTGCCACCGGCTGCACACGCTGCCAGAGGTGCCCGGTGCGCGTCCATCCGCTCCACGACCTACCTCAGCCCTCAGCGCTGCGCCCCGTGCGTCCACACCGTGTCCTGTGCCGGGCGCGGTGCACCGAGGAGCCCGACGGCCCCGTCCGCGGGTGACCACCTGCGTTCGAGGAACCACCTGCGTTCGAGGAACCACCTGTGTTCGAGGAAACCCTCGCGCGTGAGGAACCACCTGCCCGCGGGGAAGGACGTGACGTCCTGCGGCACAACGGGCGGTTCACCGCCCGGAACTGCGCGTCCACCCGTCGGCGGTCCACCTCCCGAACTCCTCGAACTCCCCGAGCGCCGCGAGTTCCTCGCCGGGGTCGCCGGCGCCTCCTCCCCGCAGCACCGCGTCCAGGAACGAGCGGGAGGTCTCCGCGGTGACCCGGTGGGCCTGCTCCCGCCCGAGGTCGCCCGTCAGGGACGGGACCGGCGGCAGGTACCAGGGTGCGTCGGTGAAGGTCAGGTGGGCCGCGCCCGGGACGGTGAGCCGGTAGCCGGGCGCCGCCCCGTGCAGCACCTCCTCCAGCGCGGCGGCGTAGGCGCGGTCCGCGTCGGCGTCTCCCGTCCCCCTGCCCGCCACCAGGGCGAGGACCGGTTGCGGGTGCGGGTCGTCCGCGCCGCCCCGCGGAAACCCGTCGATGTCCACGGCGGCCGCGAACCGCTCGTCGGCCGCAGCGGCGAGCAGGGCCGCGGCACCGCCCAGGGAGTGCCCCGTGACCGCTGCCCGCCGCACGTCGAGGCGCCCCTCGAGCATGGGCGCACCGCCGCGCCGCCCGCGGTCCAGCTCCTCCAGGGCGGTCAGCGCGAACCGCAGGTCCGCCGCCCGCACCTGCGCCCAGCCCTCCGCGCGGCGATCGTCCTCCGCCTCGTCCCCGCTCGCCGCGATGCTGCTGCGCACCACGGAGCCGTCGTCGCGCACCACGGCTGCGGAGTCGTGGGGGTGGTCGAGCGCGGCCACGACGTAGCCGGAACTGGCCAGTTCCTGCGCCCACGCCGTGTTCTGCGTCCGCAGACCGCCCAGACCCGGTGAGAACATCACCACCGGCCACCGCTCGGCACCCGCCCGTGCCGCAGCCCCGGCGACCGCCCCGCTGCGGCCCCGCGCCGCGTCGTCCAGGACGAAGGCGGGCAGGCCGTAGAGGGCGGCCGCCCCCGCTGCCACGATCCCCGCCTCCCGCTCGTCGCGCCCGAGGTAGGGGGCGCCCCGGTCCTGCGAGTCCGCGGCCGGGTACCAGAGCTGCACCACGACGGCCCGGTGGTCGCCCGGTGCGGGGGTGGCCTCCTCCTCGCGCCCCTCGTCCACCCACTCCAGCACCGTGGTCCCCACCGCGGCGGGACCCGACGGAACGGGCAGGGCCAGGACGGGGAACGCCCACGCGGCCGCCGCGCCGGTGAGGGCGAGGACGGCGCTCGCCGCGCCCGCCGCCGCCGAGGCGGTCGCCCGGCCCCGCGAGCGCGGCGGGGGAGCGGGGTGGAGGGGGACCGCACGGGGCAGGCGCCCGCGGGTGGCCGCCGCGGCGAGGACGGCGGCGGCGAGTAGGGGCAGGAACTGCCAGCGCCAGCCCTGCAGCAGACCGGTGGCCGCGCCGCACAGCAGCACCAGGACCGCGGCGGTGCTCGCGCACCGGCGGCGGGCAGCGAGGGGAACCCGCCCGGCCAGGGCCAGCAGCAGGACGCCGCCTGCGGTGGCGATGGGCGGCAGCGCGCCGGCGCTGGGTTCCACGGTTCCTCCTGGGCGGTGCTCTCGTGACCGGGCGTGCGCCAGCCTCGCCGACGGAGCCGGCCGCCGCGTCATCCTCGCGATCGAGCACCGCGTCATCCCCCGGGTGGAGCGGCGCCGCACCTGCTGCACGTCGCGTCGCGCCGTGCGGTCCTCAGCCAGAACCCGAGCCGCTCCCGAACGGGAGGTGGGTGCAGACGAGGACGACGACGAGGGTGCCGGCGAGGAGGAGCAGGACCCCGGGCCGCACCGGCCTGCGCCGGGAGGCGAACCCGTGGACGACCTGGACCGCGCAGCAGCACCCGACGAGCAGCGCCCAGGCCAGCAGCGCCCAGCCGAGCAGCCAGGCGGTGATCGACAGCGCCTCGGCGCCGTCCGTCCTGAACCCCACGAGGTCGACGACGCCGAACGCGAGGGCCGCGGAGCCGGCCAGCGCGAGCGTGGCCACGGCTCCCGCCGTTCCGGAGGAGGACTCGCCCGCCTGCACGCGCCGAGCCTATGCGCGGAAACCCCCGCGCGGCAGTGGTCGGCGCGGGGAAGACCTCGGCGACGTCGGGCACGGGAGGCCACGGGTCGCGGCAGGGGTTCAGGAGCGCGGAGCGCCCGCTCGCTCGTCGAGCCGGTGGACCTGGGCCTCGACGGCGGCGAGGAAGGCGGTCAGGGCGGGAGTCGCGGGGACGTCGCGGGTGACGGCGACGAGGCGGCGCCCGACGACGGCCTCGGCGACGTCGCGGACGGCGAGGGTGGCGTCCGCGACGGGCAGGGCGAGGGCCGGGAGCAGTGCGACGGCTCCCGTGGTGCGGACGAGTTCGAGCTGGATCTCGGCGTCGCCGGCGCGGTGGCGCACGTCGGGTTCGTAGCCGCCCAGGGCGCGGCAGGTGCCGACGACCATGGCGTGGTGGCCGGTCCCCTCGGCGGAGGTGGCCCAGGCCTCCCCGTGCAGGGCGGCCAGGGGGACGGGTCCACCGTGCTGCGCCAGGGGGTGCGCCGCGGGCAGCACCAGCTCGAGGCGTTCCTCGTGCAGGGGTGCGAAGCGCAGGCCGGCGGGGCGGGGCCGGGGGTGGCCGTCGTACTCGTCGCTGATGACGAGGTCCACCGTGCCCGTGCGCAGGCCGGGCAGCGCCTGCTCCAGCTCCAGCTCGCTCACCTCCAGGCGCACCAGGGGGTGATCGGCCGTCGTGCGCGCCGCAGCCGGCACCAGCAGGCGACGGGTCGCCGACTGCAGACCGCCGGCGCGCACCGTGCCGCGGACCTCCTCGCCGAGGGCGGCCAGGTCCGTCGCGGCCGCTTCGGCTGCTGCGAGCAGGACGCGGGCGTGCCGGGCGAGCAGGTGCCCGGCGTCGGTCAACCGCACCCCGCGGCCGGCCTTCTCCAGCAGCGCCGTCCCGACCTCCCTCTCCAGCACGCTCAACTGCTGGGAGACCGCCGAGGGGCTGTAGCCCAGGGTGGCGGCGACGGCACCGAGCGTGCCGCGCTCCTCCAGCTCCCGCAGGAGGCGCAAACGGCGCAGATCGAACACGACCATCCAGGAACACTAAACGTTCGACCCCAGGTATCGTCACTGGACCTGGTGGTTGCCGCTGTCGATCCTGGGGTCGTGGGTCCCGCGCTGTGCTTGGTCTCCGCCGCGTGCTTCGGCGCGATGGCGGTCTTCGGCAAGCTCGCCTACGAGGCCGGTGTCGCCCCCGGCGCCCTGCTCCTGGTGCGCTTCGGCCTGGCCGCCGTCCTGCTGGCGGCGCTGCTGCTCGTGCGGCCCGCGCTGCGCCACCCGCCGCCCCCGGCACCGGACCGGCGGACCCCTGCCGTGGTGCGGGCCCGGCCGGGCCCGGCTGCCGTGGTCACGGCCGTCGGCCTGGGGGCCGTCGGCTACGCCACCCAGGCGAGCCTGTACTTCGCGGCCCTGGAACTCGTGGACGCCGCGCTGCTGTCGCTGATCTTCTACACCCACCCCTCGCTGGTCACCGTGACCGCGGTCCTGCTCGGTCGTGACCGCCTGACGCCGAGGCGCTGCGCGGCGCTGGTGGTCGCCTCCGGCGGGACGCTGCTCGTCCTGCTCGGGTCCGGCGGTGCGGGCTCCTCCCCCCTCGGTGCGCTGCTGGCCTTCGGCTCGGCGCTCACGTACACCGCCTACGTCCTCGTCGCCGACGTCCTCGTGCGGCGCACCGCGCCGGTGGTGCTGTCCGTGCTGGTGATGGCCGGTGCCGCCGCCGCGCTGGCCGTGCGCGCGGCGGTCACCGGCGGGGTGGATCTCGGCTTCGGCTGGAGGGGGTGGTGGTGGCTGGTGTGCATCGCGGTCGTGTCCACCGTCGTGGCGGTGCTCGCGTTCTTCGCCGGCCTGCGACGGACCGGACCCTCGACCGCGGTGATCCTGTCCACCTTCGAGCCGGTCGTCACCACCGCGTCGGCCGCCCTCGCGTTGCAGGAGTTCCCGGGCCCCGTCCAGCTCACCGGCGGCCTGCTCGTCCTGTCCGCCGTCGCCGTCCTGCAGCTCCGGCCCGCGCGGGAAGGCGACCGGGGTCACGACCTGCGGTGGAGCCGGCGCCGTCGCGGCGATGAGTCCTCCGCCGTGCACGGGTCCACCCGCTGAACGAGACGACCGACGCACCGGGAGCAGAGCATGGGCCTCGTCCACATCGAGCTGTTCACCACCCTCGACCTGGTCGGGCAAGCGCCCGGCGGCCCCGGGGAGGACCCCGGGGGCTTCCGCTTCGGCGGCTGGCAGGCGCCGCTGCTGGACGAGGTCTCCGGGGCGCAGGTCGCCGCCGCCTACGAGGGCACCGACGCCCTCCTGCTCGGCCGGCGCACCTACGACATCTTCGCGGCCCACTGGCCGCACCAGCGGGGCGGGCAGGACGGCGGCATCGCCGCGCTGTTCAACGGCGTCCCGAAGTACGTCGCCTCGCGCGGCAGGCCGCGGCTGCCCTGGGCCGGCTCCACGCAGCTGGGCGCCGACCTGGCCGGTGCGGTGCGGCAGGTGCGGGAGCGGCACGAGCACGTCAGGGTCGTCGGGAGCCTGGACCTGGTGCAGACCCTGCTGCGCGAGAGGCTGTTCGACCGCCTCGACCTGTGGGTGCACCCGATCGTGCTCGGTGAGGGGAAGCGGGTGTTCGCCGCCGGCGCGGTGCCCACGAACCTCGCGCTGCTCGAACCACCCGCGGCCGGTCCCCGCGGCACCGTGCTGCTGCGCTACGCCCTCGCCGCGGGCACGCCCGCGACGGGGACCATGAGCGCGCCCGGCCGCGGGACCGGCCGGGGAGGCTGACTCCGCGTCCTCCGCGGCGTCCCGGTGCGGTTCACGACGTCCTCCCGGGCCGGTGCCGCGCGAGGGCGGGGGCAGGCCGCGCCGCGGCGTGCGGGAGCTCGCTGCCGGTCACGAGGAGCGCCTCCTCCAGGTCCAGGCGCTCCTGCAGGCGCCACATCTGGGTGTCCTCCAGCTCCCCGCGCCGCACCAGCGAGGCCAGCACCTCCCGCTCGCGCTGCAGGGCGGCGCGGCGCAGCCGCACCAGCCGCTCCCGGTCGGCCCGCTCGAGGCCGTCGTGCGCGTGCCGGCGCAGGTGCTCGACCGGGAGGCGGGCGCCGGGGTCGCGCTCGAGGGTCCGCTGCAGGTGCTCGTCGGCGGCCGCGTCCAGCGTCCGCACCGCCCTGGCCAGCGCGGTGGCCTCCTCGTCCTGGCCCCCGTCCGCGTGCGCCCAGCGGATCACCAGCGGCAGCGTCGCCCCCTGCACCAGCAGGGTGGCCCCGACGACGACGAAGGTGAGCACGAGGACCGCGTCCCGGCCGGGGAACGGTCCGCCCTCCAGGCCGACCGGCACCGACAGCGCCGCGGCCAGCGAGACGCCGCCCCGCATGCCCGACCAGGCGGCCACCAGCCGCAGCCGCCAGGGGATCCGCAGCTCGCGCTGCACCGGGCGGCGGTCCAGCGCCCGCACCAGCCAGGCGGTGGCGAACAGCCACGCCACCCGCACCGCCATCAGCAGCGCGGCCAGCAGCAGGCCCTGCCCGACCAGGGCGCCGGCCCGGCCGGCGTCGACGGCCGGGGAGTCGAAGACCGAGCGCGCCTCCAGCCCGACGAGGACGAACAGGGCACCGTTGACCAGCCAGGAGGTCGTCTCCCAGAAGGCGTGCACCTGCAGGCGCCCGGAGGCGGGCACCGCCTGGCGTGCACTGCGGCTGATGCCCAGGGCGCAGACGACGACGGCGACCACGCCCGAGGCGTGCACGGCCTCGGCCAGCACCGAGGCGGCGAAGGGTTCGGCCACCGAGACGGCCGCGAGCACCAGGGGGTCCTGGCTGCGGCGCACCGCCAGCAGACCGGCGGCGGCGACCAGGGCGCCGACGGCGGTGCCGCCGGCGTAGGCCCAGGCCAGCTCGCCGGCGGCGGAGGCGGCGCTGACGTGCGCGCCCTGGGCGGCGGAGATCGCGATGCCCAGGAGCACCAGCGCGGTGCCGTCGTTGATGAGGGATTCCCCGCGCAGGATGGTCATCAGCCGCAGCGGCAGCGCCCTGGCGTAGGCGGCCACCGCGCTGGCGTCGGTGGGGGCGAGCACCGCCCCGAGGATCCAGGCGGCGGTCCAGCCCAGGCCCAGGGCGTGGGCGGTGACCGCGACGACGGCGGCGGTCGCGACGACCAGCGGCACGGCGGTCAGCACGATGGCGCGCCGGTAGCGCCAGGCGTGCTGCACGGAGGTGGTGTAGCCCTCCCAGTACAGGATGACGGGCAGCAGCACCAGCAGCACGAACTCCGGTTCCAGGTGCACCTGGCCGCCCAGCGGCGCGACCGCCAGGGCGCAACCGAGCAGGAACAGCACGGAGGGCGCCGGCAGGTGGACGCGCCGGGCCATCGCCGGTGCCAGGGCGACCAGGGCGGTGGTGAGCACGAGCAGCACGTGGGTGGACACGATCACTCCGGAGGGTGCGAGGTGGTGGCGCGGGCGACGGTGGAGGAGGCGGCGGAGCGGGTCAGCTCACCTGGCCGTCAGGGATCCCTGGTGGACGTCGGGGATGCCGTCGGCGTCGGCGTCGACCTGCTCGGCCTCGTGCAGGCGGCGGTAGGTGTGGTTGCGCGCGCGCAGCACGAGGGTCGCCGCGGTGGCGGCCAGCAGGGAACCGGTCAGCACCGCGACCTTGACGTGCTCATCGCGTTCGCTGCCGGCGCCGAAGGCCAGTTCCCCGATGAGCAGCGAGACGGTGAAACCGATGCCCGCGAGCAGGGAGGCGCCCAGCACGTCCCACCACGACAGGCTGGGATCCAGGCGGGCGCGGGTGAAGCGCGCCACCAGCGCGGTCGCGCCCAGGATGCCGATCGTCTTGCCCACCACCAGGGCGGCGACGATGCCCAGCGCGACGCGGTCCTGCAAGGAGGTGGCCAGGCCGCTGAGGCCGCCGACGGTGACACCGGCGGAGAAGAAGGCGAAGACGGGGACGGCCACACCGGCCGAGACCGGCCGCCACACGTGCTCGAAGTGCTCGGCCATCCCGTGCCCGGTTCCGTGCCCGGTTCCCTGCCCGGCCTGCTGGTGACCGCTGGCAGTCGCGTCGGCCGATCGCGCTCCCAGGACGGGGACGGCGAAGCCGAGCAGGACACCGGCGACGGTGGCGTGGATGCCGGAGGCGTGCATCAGCGTCCAGGCGGTCAGGGCCAGCGGGATCAGCAGCCACGGGGAGCGGATCCGCTTCTGCACCAGCAACCCGAAGAGGGCGATGACGCCCAGCGCGCCCAGCAGCGGCGCCAGGGCCAGGGTGTCGGTGTAGAAGAGGGCGATGATGGTGATGGCCAGCAGGTCGTCGACCACGGCCAGGGTGAGCAGGAAGGTGCGCAGCGCGGTGGGCAGGTGGGTGCTGATGACGGCCAGCACCGCCACCGCGAAGGCGATGTCGGTGGCGGTGGGGATGGCCCAGCCGCGCAGCGCCCCACTACCGCCGTCGCCGTCGTCGCCGCCGCTGTTCCAGTTGAGGATGACGTAGAGCAGGGCGGGTGCGGCCATGCCGCCGACGGCGGCCACGACGGGGACCAGGGCGCGGTGTGGATCGCGCAGGTCGCCGGCGACGAACTCGCGCTTGAGTTCCAGGCCGGCGATGAAGAAGAAGATGGCCAGCAGCCCGTCGGCGGCCCACTGGCCCAGGGTGAGGTGCAGGTGCAGGGCGTGGGGGCCGATGGCGGTGTCGCGCAGCCGGGTGTAGGCGTCGGCCCAGGGGGAGTTGGCCCAGACGAGGGCGATGAGGGTGCCCAGCAGCAGCAGGGCGCCGCCGACGGTTTCCTTGCGCAGGACGCTGCTGATGCGCCGGGTCTCCGGCCACGAACCCCGGGCGAACAGCCGGGCGAGTCGCGGGGCGCGGTGTCCCCGCGGGTGCGGGGGTGGTGTCGGGGGCGTGGTCATCACCGGTACCTGCCTTCGGGAGGGGGTTCGCTGGTGGTCGGGTCCACTGCTCGGTGAGCGGTTCGGCGAGCCGGTCGTTCAGATCGCCTGGCCGGTGGGCAGGATCGTGATCTCGGTGAGGTTCACGTACCGGGGCACCGATGCCACGAAGGCGACCGTCTCGGCCACGTCGGCGGGCTGCAGGCAGTCGATCTGCTGCAGCAGGTCGGCCATCAGGCGGCTGGCGTCGGGGTCGGTGACGTGGTCGGGCAGTTCGGTGTCGACCATGCCCGGCTCGACGGTGGCGACCCGCACGCCCTTGCGGCCCAGTTCGGTGCGCAGCAGCCGGGTGAGGTGGCTGATGTAGGCCTTGGTGCCGGAGTAGACGGAGAACTTCTCCAGCACGCGGGTGGCGGCGATGGAGGAGGTCGTGATGAGGTCCGCGGGGCGGCCCTCGGTGGCGGCGGCCTCCAGCGAGCGCACGAACACCTCGATGGTGTTCATGACGCCCTTGACGTTCAGGTCGATCTGGGCGTTCCAGTCGGCCACCTGCAGCGCGCCGATCTCGGAGACCAGCTGCACACCGGCGTTGGCGAAGACGAGGTCGACCCCGCCCCACTCGCGCTCGACCGCCTCGGCGGCCGCGGCCAGCTGCTCGCGGGAGGTCACGTCGGTGGGCAGGACCAGCACGTTGCCGCCGGCAGCGCTGATGCGTTCGGCGAGCGCGTCGAGGCGGTCCTTGCGCCGGGCCAGGACGGCGACCCTGGCGCCGAGGGCGGCCAGGCGCTCGGCGGTGGCTTCGCCGATGCCGCTGGAGGCGCCGGTGACCACGGCGGTGCGGCCCTGCAGGGTGCCGGTGGTGAGGACTTCTGCGGACACGGTGTTCTCCTTCTCCGGTGTGGTGGTCGGTGCGCTGATCGGTGTGGCGGGAGGGCGCCGGGTTCAGGCGCCGGCGAGGGCGTCGTCGTGGGCGTCGTCGTGGGCGGTGGCCACCGACTTGCTGCGCCAGGCGGCGATGTCGCTCTGCGCGCGCTCGATGAGCGCCTCGCGGCGCTCGATGGAGTCCGCGCCCAGGTACAGGTGCGAGGGCAGGTCCCCGCCGGCGACGACGTCGCGGATCAGCTGCGCACCCTTGACGGGGTCGCCCAGCTGGGTGTGGTTGGCCTGCGCGCTCCAGTCCAGCGTGACGTGCGCGGGGGTGCCGTCGTAGTCGGCGATGCGCTGGGCCGGCAGGGACAGCGAGGTGGCGTCGAGGAAGTCGGTGCGGAAGACGCCCGGTTCGACGACCATCGACCGGATGCCGAACGGCGCCAGTTCCGCGGCCAGGGCCTCGCTGATGCCGGCGACGGCGAACTTGGAGGCGCTGTAGAGGCCGACGCCCGGCTCGCCCTCGAAACCCGAGCGGGAGCCGATGTGCACCAGCGTGCCCGAACGCCGGCGGCGCATCACGGGCAGCACCGCCCGCGTCAGGGCCAGCAGCCCGAAGACGTTGAGGTCGAACAGGGAGCGCGCCTCGGCGTCGCCGACCTCCTCGACCGCTCCCAGCAGCCCCCGGCCGGCGTTGTTGACCAGGACGTCGATGCCGCCGAAGCGGTCCACGGCCGCCTGCACCACGGCGGGGATGCTCGCGTGGTCGGTGACGTCCAGCGCCAGCGGCAGCAGGTGCTCGGAGGCGGTCAGGTCCTCGGGCAGGTGCTGCACGTCGCGGGCGGTCAGGACGACGTCGTCGCCGCCGCGCAGCGCGGCGCGGGCGATCTCCGCTCCCAGTCCGCGGGAGGCTCCGCTGATCAGCCAGGTGGTCATGTCCAGGTTCCTTCCGTGCTCGTGGCCCTGCTCAGGGCATCGGTGTCCGGGGTGGCCGTCGTGCGGCTCGCGCCGGCGACCTGCTCCCAGGTTGTCCCGGGGGCGCCGGGTCGACCAGGCCGTGGCACGGCCACCCGTTCGAGGTGCGGCAGCGCCGCGGCCGGCGCACGGCCCGGCCGGTCACCGACGCCCGGCGCGCCGCAGGACGGCGTCGCGGGAGGCGACCACGTCGGCCTCCAGGGCGCGCACGTCCACGCCCAGCAGCTGCCCGGCCCACTTGCGCGGCGTCCCGGCGATGAGCACGCCCTGGACGTTGCGCGCGTCCACCGACAGCACCAGGGTCCCGACGGGGTCGTTGACCGGCATCGTGTTGACCGCCCGCCCGTCCACGACGAGGAGGTCGGCCTGCTTGCCGGCGCGCAGCGACCCGGTGACCTCGCCCAGGCCGTTGGTGCGGGCACCCTCGATCGTGGCGAAGTCGAGGACGTCCTGGACGCCGATGCGCTGCGGCACCCGGTCGGTGCCGTAGGCGCCCTCGACGGCGCGCATGCGCTGGATGGCGAGCAGGGCCCGCATCTGCGTGCTCATGTCGCTGGCCAGCGCCACCTCGACGTCGATGCTCAGGCCCGGGCGGATGCCCACGGCCAGCGCCTCGTCGACGGCGGGGACCGCGTTCTCCAGGCCGATCTGCGCCTCGGAGGTGGGGGCGGTGGACACCGTGGTGCCGGTGTCGGCCATGGCCCGCCAGGCCTGCTGGTCCAGTCCGTTGCAGTGGATGAGGGTGACCTCCGGCGACAGCAGACCGGCCTCCGCCCAGGCGAGCACGGCCCGCGAGCCGGAGGCGCCGAAGACGGCGTCGACGCTGACGCCGATGCCGAGCTCGCGCGCGACCTGCGCCAGCTGCGGGCCGTAGGCCGGCTCCGGGCCGGCGATCTCGTCGGTGGCCAGGGCGGCCAGGCGCAGGGTGAGCAGCTGGTCGTCGGTGCGGAAGAACTGCTCGCGCAGGCGGTGCAGGTCCTTGGGCCAGTGCCCGTCCCAGGCGCCGAAGTGCGGGCGCATCGAGGCGTGGACCCCGCGGATCCCGGTGTCCAGCAACGCCTGCACGCCTGCGTCGGAGTGCGCGGCGCTGCGCGCGTTGTGGGCGAAGTCGAGCATGCAGGTGATGCCGCTGTCGATGGCGGTCAGGGCGGCGAGCCTGGTGCCGAGGTGGACGTCCTCGGGCTGGTAGGCCGGGGCGATGCCGACCAGGGTCGAGGTGACGTACTGGCCGAGGTCGTCGACGTCCGGCATGAGCTGGCGCAGCTGCGCCTCCCAGGCGTGTCGGTGGGTGTCGACGAACCCGGGGGAGAGCAGGTGCCCGCCGGCGTCGAGGACGAGGGTGTCCTCGCTGCGCGGCAGGGTGCCGACCTGCCCGACGCCCTCGATGCGGGTGCCCCGCACGAGCAGTTCACCGGGGGAGAGGACCCCCACCGCGGGGTCCTGGGTGACGACGACGGCGCCGGTCAGCAGCAGCGGGCGCTCGGCGGGCCGCTGCAGCAGCAGTTCGCGGGCCTGCGGGGAGTCGATCGCGACGGTGGTCATGGTGGTGTTCCTCCTGCGGGTTCGCGGTGGGGCCCGGTCGGAGCGTTCGCGGGCCTGGCAGGAGGTTGCGCTGAGCCGGCGGGGCGAACCAGGGTGCGATGGGGCCAGCCGCGGGCTCCGGGCACGGGCGGGACCACCGCGCGGGGGCCCTCCTCAGATCAGGTCCAGCAGCGCCATCACCTGCGCCGCAGGGCTGTCCGCGGGCGCCTGGACACGCTCCAGCCAGGAACCGTCCGCCGCGCGGCTCACGAAGCGGTCGACGGTGATCGCTCCCAGGTCGGGGTGGTGCACCGGGCAGGAGGTGCGCGTGCGGTACCTGACGTGCAAGCCCGACCACAGGCGGCGGAACTGCGGGCTGCGCGTCCGCAGGTCCTCGACGACGCTGCCCCAGCGCTCGACGGACCCGGTGGTGGGTTCGGCGGCCCCGCGCGCGCCCGGTCGGCCGGCGCTTCCCGCGGCGCGCGGATCGCCGCCGCGCAGCAGCGCCACCACGGCGACCTGCACCTGCTCGTGGTCGAGGAAGAACCAGCCGGCCGCCGGTTCCAGGAAGACGGCGTGGGCCAGGTTGCCGACCTCGCCCAGGGGCGCGTGCAGGCGCTGCCAGCGCGGGTCGGCGCCGACGACGTCGAGGGCGCGGTTCAGCGCCGCCGAGGCGCTCGGCGGGTGGGGCGGTTCAGCACACACCTGCCACGGTAGGCAGCCGCCCGTGCCCGCGCCTGGGTGCGCTACTGCTCCCCAGCGACCTCCAGCGCCGTCCCCGGCCGCCCGAGGTCCTCGCCGGTGCCGCCGCTCGGGCTGCTCGAGGCGCCGGTGCCCGCGGCGCGCAGGGAGGCCGTGTCCGCCGCGGCCAGCGCGCGCAGGCGCCGGCCGCTGGCGCCGGCGGGGTCGGCCCGGTAGACGACCAGCTGGTGACCCGGCATCGCCGAGACCTCGAGCGCGTCGAACCGGACGGTGATCGCACCGACCGCGGGGTGGAACAGCTCCTTGCTGTCGTGCGTCTTGGGCTGGACCTCGTGCGCCGACCACAGCCGCGCGAAGGCGTCGCTGCCGGCGCGCAGCGTCGCGACCAGCTCCTCGCGGCGGGTGGCGCCGACGTGGACGTCGGCCGTGGCCCGCAGGTTCGCCACGCAGCTGCTCGCGGCGCGCTGCCAGTCGGTGTAGAACACCGGGCCGGCCGGGTCCAGGAACACCATCGAGGCGAGGTTCGCCGTGGAGCGGAACGGGGTGAAGAGCTTGCGCGCCAGCGAGTTCATCTCGAGGACGTCGAGGATCGGGTCCAGCACGAAGCAGGCCGCGTCGGGCCAGGCGTCCATCAGCTCCACGAGCGGGGAGCCCACGGGCGCCCGCGCCGCCGGCAGCGGTGGTGTCCACAGCAGGTGCGCCAGGGAGTAGGCGTGCCGGCGCTCCTGCGGGCCCAGCCCGAACACGTGGGCGAGGGCGTCGATCACCTGCGCGGAAGGACGCGTCTCACGGCCCTGCTCCAGGCGGGTGTAGTAGTCCACGCTGACCCCGGCGAGGGAGGCGACCTCGTCGCGGCGCAGCCCAGGCACGCGGCGCGGTCCCAGCGAGCGCAGGCCGACGTCGTCGGCCGAGGTGGCGGCACGCTTGGCGCGCAGGAAGCTGCCGAGCTCGTTCTGCTTCGCCATGACTGCGGAGGATAGGCCGACCTCACCGTCGTGGCAACGGGCGCGTCCTCGCCGCCGGTGCCCGCAGCAGGGTAGGAGTCCGGGGGCCTCCCACCCGCTCCGGAGGGTCGGCAGACTGCGGTTCCAACGAACCGGAGGGGGGACGTCGTGCGGATCGCGGTGCTCGGTGCAGGCAGGGTCGGCTCCGCGCTGGCCCGCGGGTGGGCCCGCAGCGGCCACGAGGTGGTGCTGGGCGTGCGGGAGGGTTCCGGCCGCGACGGCGGTGACCTCCCGTCGGCCCCGCTGGCCGCAGCGGCCGCGGGCGCGCAGGTCGTCGTCAACGCGCTGCCCGGCGCCAGGAGCCTGGAACTGCTCCAGCAGCAGGTGGGTGCCGCGGCGCTGGAGGGGAAGGTGCTCGTCGACGTGGCCAACGCGGTCGACGAGCACTTCGAGCTGCTGCACCCCGAGGTCGGCCTGGGCGCGCTGGTGCAGCGCACCTTCCCCGCCGCGCGCGTGGTCAAGACGCTCAACACGGTGCCCGCCGCGGTGATGGTCGGGCCGGAGTCGCTGGGCGCGCCGAGCTCGGTGTTCCTGTCCGGTGACGACGCCGACGCCAAGCGGGTCACCGCGGGCCTGCTGACGGACCTGGGCTGGCAGCCGGAGACGCACGTCGACCTCGGCGGCATCGAGACCGCCCGGGCCAGCGAGCACTACCTGTTCCTGTCCCTGGCGCTGATGGGCGCGACCGGTTCCACGGCCTACAACGTCCGGGTCGTGCGGTGAACCGGCCCGTCGAGGGTTCCGCGACGGTCGCGGTGCGGGCGTGAGCGGCGCGGTGGCCGAGCCGGTGGTCTCGAGCCGGGCGGTGCGCTTCCGCCGCTACGGCGGACCCGAGGTGCTCGAGGTGGTCCGGGTCCCGCGCCCGTCCGCGCCACCCGGCGGCGTGGTGGTCGAGGTGGTCTCGGCGGCGCTCAACCCCGGTGAGATCGGCATCCGCGAGGGGGTGTTCGCCGACCTGTGGCCGGCCAGCTTCCCCGAGGGGCAGGGCAACGACTTCTCGGGTGTCGTCGCCGAGGTCGGGGAGGGTGTGCACGGGCTGGACGTGGGCGAGGCGGTGCTGGGTTTCAGCCCGCGCGCCGCGCAGGCGGAGTTCGTCCTCACCACTCCCGGGCGGCTGGCGCCGGTGCCCGCGGGCCTGGGGTGGGACGAGGCGGCCGGCATCGCCGGAGCCGGCGCCACCGCCTGGGCGGCCGTGCGCGCGGTGGACCCGCAGCCGGGGGAGACCGTGCTCGTGTCGGCGGCCGCCGGCGGGGTGGGCGTGGTGGCCACCCAGCTGGTGCTGCTGCGCGGTGCCCGCGTCGTCGGCACCGCGAGCGAGGCCAACGCCGGTTTCCTCACCTCCCTGGGGGCCGTGCCGGTGCGCTACGGGCCGGGCCTGCTGGAGCGCGTGCGCGCCGCCGCGCCGGCGGGCCTGGACGCCTGCGTGGACACCTTCGGACCGCCCGCCGTGGACGTCGCCCTGGCGCTGGGAGCGCCCCCGCACCGCATCAACACCATCGCCGACGGGCGGGCGGTGCAGCGCCACGGGGTGCACCACGAGGCGCAGGAGCAGGCGGACACCCCGAAGGTCTGGGCCGCGCTCGCGCAGCTGGTCGCGCAGGGCAGGATCAGCATCCCCGTCGCGGCCGCCTACCCGCTGGAGGCGGTGCAGGAGGCCTACCGCGACCTGGCCACCCGCCACGTGCGCGGCAAGCGCGTCCTGCACGTGGCCGCCGCCGCCCGGCGGGCGGAGCTGACCCGCGGCACCGGTGACGGGTAGCCCGCCCGGTCCGCCAGTGCACGGGGAACGACGACGGATCGTCCGGCAGGTGGCTGCCGGCGGGAGGAGAGACGATGGACGAGACGGTGGACGAGACGGTGGGCACGGTCGGGTTCGACGCCACCAGCGGCCCGCGGATCCCCGCGTGAGCGGGCTGTCGGAGGAGGCCCGGCGCGCGGCGGCCGAGCTGCACCTGGTCACCGAGGCCGTGCGCGCCCGCCACGAGCGCGCCGCCCAGCAGCGGCGTGCCCTCGTGGCCGCGCGCTGGGCGGAGGTGGTCGCCCGCGCCGACCGCGGTCCCGAGGAGCTGCAGGTCGAGATCGAGCACGCCCACGAGCACCTGCCTCCCGTGCAGGCGCACGAGGCCGCCGCCCTCGCCGACGCCGGCGGCGCCGGCGCCGACGGCGTCGGGCCGCGGTCGTGAGCGGCGCGGAGGGGGTCGCGGGCCCCGCGGCGACCGAGGTCGTCACCGAGGACGTCACCGAGGACGTCGTGGTGCGCGACGAGCCCGCCCGGCACCGCTACGAGGGGCGCATCGACGCCCAGCTGGCGGCGATCGCCGAGTACCTGTCCACCCGGCAGTTCCTGGTGTTCTCCCACACCGAGGTGCTGCCCGGTTTCGAGGGCCGGGGAGTGGCCACGGCGACCGTCCGCGGAGCGCTGGACGACGTGCGGCGGCGGGGGTTGCACGTGGTTCCGCTGTGCCCCTTCGTCGCCGCCTTCATCCGCCGCAACGCCGACCGGTACGCCGACCTCGTCTTCACCTCCTCCACCCCGGACTCGCTGGTGCCGGGCGATTGAGCCCCGGCCGGCTGCTCCGGGGCCGGGCGCGGCGCCTCGCCCCGGGGGCGGCTCGCGCCTACGCCCCCTCCGGCGAGCCGCCGGAGACGGGCGCGACGGGGATCTGCAGCTCGGTGACCCCGTTCGACGGGTCCTCGGGGCAGTAGTCCAGGTACACCTCCCCGCCGAGGCCGAGGGGCCGGTGGCCGCTGTCCTCGATCCAGCGCGCGAGGACCTGCCAGGTGGCGCCCACGCCGTCCATCGGGCCGTGGTGGACGATCGTGGCGACCCGCACCGCCGGCAGGTCGGTGACCTCCAGGCCCGCGCGGGCCTGCTGGCCCGCGTCCACCACGACGCCGGCGTGCACGCGGACCGCCTCGGCGTGCTCGCCGGCGTGCTCGTACCAGGAGACGCCCGGCCCGGCGGGGCGGATGCCCGCCTCCGCGAGCCTGCGGTGCAGCTCCCCGTACAGGGGCTGGATGACGGGGCCGATCTCGTCCGGCTCGAAGCTGGCGGCGACCGCGGACAGCTCCGCGACGCGCACCGGCTCGGTGTCCTTGACGACGACGTCCTGGGTTCCCACGGTGCCCTCCTCCTCGATGGTGCGGAGCCTCGCCTCCACCGCCCGCAGGCGGGCGGCGTCGGCCGCCACCTGCTCCGCCAGCTCCGCCCGCCGCAGCCGGAGCATCCCGTGCAGCTCCTGCACGCCGACCTCCTCGTCCAGGACGGTCCGGACCTGCTGGAGCGTGAGCCCGAGGTCCTTCAGGGCCAGGACGCGGTTGAGGCGGCCGAGCTGGGCGGCGCTGCAGGAGCGGTAGCCCGTGGCCGGGTCCACCGCCGCGGGCGGCAGCAGACCCAGGGCGTCGTAGTGGCGCAGCACGCGCACCGACACCCGGGCGGTGGTGGCGAACTCCCCGATGCTGAACATGGCACCTCCACCGTCCAGGCTGACACGGTGTGAGGGTCAAGGGGCGGGTTCCGGGCGGTGGTCACCGCTGCGGCGCGGCGATCGTCGTCGACGGCGTGCGAGGTTCTCCGCCGGCGCCGCTCAGCTGGTGAAGGCCGTGTCCACCAGCGCCAGCACGTCGGCAGCCGCCTGCTCGGGGTCCGGCACGGCGGCGGGCAGGGCGGTGACCGCGACGCCGACCGCCTGGCCGTCGTCGGTGGCGCCGCCGCGCGTCTCGTAGCCGGGGATGTCGCCGCCGTGCCCCCAGTACAGCCGTCCGTCGCTCAGCGGGGTGCTGAACAACCCCAGCCCGTAGCGCGCACCCTCCCAGGTGCCGGGCGCCTCGACCGTGGTCCGCATCTGGCGCAGCTGCTCCGGCGCCAGCAGGCGCCCGCCGAGCAGGGCCAGGTAGAACCGGTTGAGGTCGGCGAGGGTGGAGACGAGCCCGCCCGCCGACCACGCCCACGAGGGGTCCAGGTCGGTGATGTCGCGCTGCGGGGCGCCGGGGGCGTCGGCGTGGTAGCCGCGCGGGTGCTCGCCGGCGATGCCGCGCTCACCGGCGGCGGGGAAGGAGGTGTCGCGCAGCTGCAGGGGCGCGATGACGCGGCGGGTGACCTCCTCGGTGCAAGGGCGGCCGGTCACCCTCTGGATCAGCAGCCCGGCCAGCACGTAGTTGGTGTTGCAGTACTGCCACCGGGTGCCGGGGGCGTCGACGGCCGGCTGGCGCAGCGCGATGTCCAGCAGGTCGCGCGGGTCGCTGTACAGCTCGCGCACGGCGAAGAAGTCGCCGGCGAACGCGGTGGTGTACTCCGGCAGCCCGCTGGTGTGCTGCAGCAGCTGGCGCACGCTGACGGCGCGCCCGTCAACGCCCTGTCCGCGCACCAGGCCGGGCAGGTAGGTCTCGACGGGCGCGTCCAGCTGCACGCGCCCCTCACCGACCAGCTGCAGCACGGCGACCGCGGTGAACGTCTTGGTGGTGCTGCCCACCCGGACCCGCCCGCGGGCGGGGACCGGCGCGCCCGTGGACAGGTCCGCGACACCGGCGGTGAAGCGCCGCACGCGCCCGCCGGGCGTGCTCAGCGCGCCGAGCACGCCGGGGAAGCCGTCGGCGCGCACCAGGTGCTGCGCCGCGCGCCGCACGGCGGCCGGCACCCGGGCACCGCCGGGGTCCGCGGCCGTGGCCGGTCCGGCGGTGCGGACCCCGGCGGTGCCGGCCACGGCCAGCGAGGCCAGCCCGGCCAGCGCCAGCCGGCGGGAGGTCGGCGCGCCGGCTGCGACCGGTGCACCCGCGGAGGCGGTTCCCGTCGCCGCGGGCGCGGGCGCGGGCGCGGGAGAGGTGGAGGTGGAAGGGGTGGTCACGTCGGACACGGAGGACTCCTCGTCGCGGAAGGCTTCGGCGCAACCCTCGCCGCCCGCCTCCCGGCGCACCAGGGTGCAGCCGGGCCTGGTGCAGGTGGGGAGGACCCCACCCGCGCGCAGCCGGGATCCGCCTCAGCGCCTCGCGCGCCGCCGGTGCTGCAGGAGCAGCCGGCTCCCCCGCAGCAGCGACCACAGCAGCGCCGCGGCGGCGAGCACGACGCCGGGCAGGGAGATCAGCCCGATGCCGATGTTGGCCCCCACGGTCGCGGCGGTGGCCACGCGGTGAGCCACCGCGAGCAGGGCGCCGGCGGCGACCACGGGCAGCAGCACCGCCCACCACCGCCGGTCGCGGCGCAGCAGGGAAGACCTGCGGGAGAGCAGGACCGCCGCGGCGAGCAGGACCAGCAGGGAGAGCACGCCCGCCGCGGTCTCCCCGGCGGCGGACAGCCGCGGGTCCGCGAACTCCGGACCGGGGTCGCCGCCGGGCGTGGACAGGTCGCCGACGGCCCACCAGACGGCCACGGCCGTGGCGGGCAGCAGGAGCGCGAGGGGCACCACGGTGGCGACGGCCGCCGCCGTCGTGCGGTCGGGTGCCGTCGTGGTCGGGCGCATCGCGTCTCCTCGTGGTTCCGGGGTTCTTCAGGGTTCCGGGGTTCTTCGGGGTTCCGGGTGTTCCGGGTCCTCGGGGACGCACGGCTCGCCCCTGTGGATGCTAGGGAGCCCGGCGGCGGGCAGCCAGGGTGCGCCGGGGCCTGGCAGCGGTCGCCCGGGCGCCGCACGGTGGCAGCCATGAGCACTCCCTCCACCGCAGGACTGCTGGACGTGATCGAGTCCAACGCCCGGGGCGGCCACCGGCCCCTGCTGTTCGCCGGTGCCCGGATCCTGACCGCCGACCCGCTGCTCGGCGACTTCGAGCGGGCGGACCTCCTCCTGGGCGGCGAGCGCATCGTCGGCATCGGCCCGGGCCTGCTGACCGCCGCGGAGGACGACGACGCGATCGTCGTCGACTGCACCGGGCTGGTCGTCGTGCCGGCCGTCGTCGACACCGCCGCGCTCGCCGGGCTGCGGCCGCACCGCTCCGGGCGCTCGGGAGCCCTGGCGCCGGGCAACGCGGCGACCTTCGCCGTCCTGGAGGCCGGTGACGCCGGGCAGGACGAGGTGTCGCTGCTGCGCCGCCTGGTCGACCGCAGCAGTCCCGCGCTGGCCGCCGTGGTCGACGGGGCGGTGGTGCAGTGGGACGGCAAGCCCACCCGGGCCGTCGACCTCTCCAGCGGTGCGCGGCAGCAGGCTCCGGTCGACGCCTCGCGGACGGGTGAGTGGGTCGACCGGAGCGGTTTCCTGCACCAGTTCCTCAGCGCCGACGGCCGCTACGACGAGACGCGGGGCGGGCGGGCGCACGCGTTCCAGGGTTCGTTCTGGATCGACGGGGACCGCATCGACTACCTCGACGACCTGGGTTTCTGGGCCTTCGGGGAGTTCGTCGGCGACGAGCTGCACCACGCCGGGTACGTCATGCGCCGCCGTTGACGCCGCCGGCGGACCGGGCGGTGAGGGGACGCAGCCAGTGCGCCTCCAGCTCGCCCTCGACGAGCTCGCCGATGGCGGCGAAGTACGCCTGCATGAACGGCTGCGAGACGTGGGCGAGCAGGGCCGGCCCGGAGGACCAGCGTTCGTAGAACGCGAACGCGCGGGGGTCCTCGGCGGTGGTGTGCACCTCGTACTGCTCGTAGCCGGCCTCGGCGCGGGTGGGGGCGATGACCTTGCGGATCTCCGCCAGCAGTTCCTCCTCGCGCCCGGCCTTGGCGCGGGCGTAGCCGTACACGGCGACGGGGGTCGCGGAGGCGAGGACGTCGGCGGGGACGAGGCCGTGCGGGACGGCGTCGCCGGCGTCGGCCGGGGTGCTGATCGCGCTGCTCGTGCTGTTCGCGGCGCTGGTGGTGCCGTCGGTGGTGCTCACGGTCGTCCTCCTCGTGGTGGTCGTGCTGGTCGTGGGCGTCAACCCCCCACCTGAGTTGTCTATTCCTACTCAGATGGGGGGGTGGTCCCGCGCCGCCTGGTCGCCCGCGAGCGCACCGGCGATGATGGGGCGGTGAGCGCCGCACCGCAGGAACGACCGCCGGCGCACCTGGACGTGCGCGGCGACTACCAGGGCGAGGACCCCTGCTCGCTGGCCAACGCGCTGAAGGTCGTGGGGGAGCGGTGGACCTTCTTCGTGCTGCGCGAGGCCCTGGCCGGCACCACGCGCTTCAGCGACTTCCGCTCGACGCTGGGCATCGCCCCGGACGTCCTGAGCGCCCGCCTGTCCACCCTCGTCGAGGCGGGGGTCATGACCCGGCAGACGTACCGCGAACCCGGGCAGCGGGCGCGTGACGCCTACCACCTCACCGCCTCCGGCCGGCAGCTCGGCCTGGCGCTCGCCGCGCTGCAGCAGTGGGGGGACGCCCACACCCCCTCGCGGGCGCCCGCCACCACCGCCTACCGCAGCGACGACGGCCGCCCCGTCAGCGCCGGCTTCGTCGACGACCGGGGCAGGCCGCTGCCTGCGGAGCGGGTGCACGTGGAGCGCACCGCGGCCCACCCGGCCACCTGAGCCGCGCAGCGCACCCGCGGCGGTGACCGGACGGCCCGCGAGCGGGCAGGATGCCCGGCGTGACCCGGCCACCGCGCACGCACGCCGCGGGCGCACCCGGCGCCTGCCCCGCTGCGCCGCCGGCCCCGCTGCTCGGGCGCGCGCGCGAGCTGGCCGCGCTGGCCGCCGCGGTCGAGGCCGCGCGGCGGGGGCGCGGCGGCGCCCTGGTCGTGCGCGGCCCCGCCGGCATCGGCAAGTCGGCCCTCGTCGCCCGGGCCACCGGCACCTCGCGCGTCCTGTCCGTGACGGGGACGGAGTTCGAGGCCGGGCTGCCCTTCGCCGCGCTGCACCAGCTGTGCGCACCCCTGCTCGGGCACCTGCCGGCCCTGCCCGAGCCGCAGGCCGACGCCCTGCGCCGCGCCTTCGGACTCGCCGCGGCACCGGCCCCCTCCCGCCCGGACCTGCTCATCGCCGCGGGCGTGCTGACGCTGCTGCGCACCGCCGGGGAGCACGACCCGCTGGTCTGCGTGGTCGACGACGCCCAGTGGGTGGACCCCGCGAGCACCGCGGCGCTCGCCTTCGCCGCCCGTCGGCTCGGCGGTTGCGGCGTGGCCCTGCTGGTCGCGCTGCGCGACGGCGGACCCGACGGCGAACCCGAGGGTGGACCCGACGGCGCCGCCCCGGGGACGGCGGCACCGGGACCGGCGGGCACGGACCCCTGGCGGGGCCTGCCGCAGCTGCGGCTGGGGCCGCTCGGCGACGAGGAGGCGCGCGCGCTGCTGACCGCGCAGCCGCACGCGCCGCTGGACGCGCACGTGCGGGACCGCCTCGTGGCCGAGGCCCGAGGGAACCCCCTGGCCCTGCTCGAGCTGTCCCGCGGCGTCCCCGCGCTGCCGGCCCTGCCCGCGGACGCTCCGCAGCCGGGGCACGCGCCGGACCTGTCCACGGCGCTGCGGACCCGCTTCCTGCAGCGGCTGGCCGCGCTGCCCGCACCCACCCGGTTGCTCGTCCTGCTCGCCGCTGCCGAACCCACCGGGGACCCGCTGCTGCTGTGGAGGGCCGCGGGCCTGGTGGGCCTCGAGCCGCAGGCGGCCCTCGCGGCGGAGGAGGCCGCGCTGCTGGTGGTGGGCACCCGGGTGCGCTTCCGCCACCCCCTGGTGCGCTCGGCCGTCTACGAGGACGCGCCCGCGGCGCAGCGGCGCGCCGTCCACCGCGCGCTGGCGGCCGCCACCGACCCCGCGGGCGACCCCGACCGCCGCGCCTGGCACCTGGCGCTGGCCGCGGGAGGACCCGACGAGGTGGTCGCGGCCGAGCTGCAGCGCTGCGCCGGGCGTGCCCGCGACCGCGGGGGGCTGGCCGCCGCGGCCGCCTTCCTGCAGCGCGCGGCGGCGCTGACCCCGGACCCCTCGCTGCGCACCGACCGCCTGCTGGCCGCCGCCGAGGCCACCCGCACCGCCGGTGCCGCCGAGGCGGCGGTGCGGCTGCTCGACGGCACGCGCGGCGAGGTGCTGACGGCGCACCAGGCGGCCCTGGCGCAGGTGGTGCGCGCCCGCACCGAGCGCGACCGCGACCGCGGCGCCGACGCGGCCCGCGCCCTGCTGCAGGCCGGTCGCGCCCTGGCCGGCACCGACGTCGCCGCCGCCCGCGAGGTGCTGTTCGAGGCGTTCGCGGCCTTCGTCTTCGCCGGCCGCTTCGCCGATCCGCACCTGGCCCAGGACCTCGTCGCCAGCGTCGAGCTGCTGCCGGAGCCCGACCGCCCGGACGCCGGCCAGCTGCTCTTCCGCGGGCTGCTGACCCAGGCCACGCGCGGTCGACCGGCGGCGCTGCCGCTGGTGCGGGAGGCGGTCGCCGCCTGCCTGGAGCCGGGCACCCGCCTGCACGGGGGTCAGCTGTGGCTGGCGTGCAGCTCGGCGCAGGAGCTGTGGGACGAGCGGGCGCTGCGGACCATCGCCGAGCGCCAGCTCCGGCTCGCCCGCCGCACCGGCGCCTTGGCCGACCTGCCCGTCACCCTCAGCTACCGGGCTCTGGAGCACGTGCACGCCGGCCGCCTCGACGACGCCGACGAGCTGGTCGCCGAGTCGCGGCGCGTCGCCGAGGAGCTGGGCGTGCCGCCGATGCTCTACATGGACGTCACCGTCGCCGCGTGGCGCGGTGACGCCCGGCGCACCGCCGCGCTCGTCGAGGAGGGCGGGCGCACCGCCCGGCGTCGGCAGGAGGGGCGGCTGCTGAGCGCCCTGGAGCACGCCCGCACCGTCCTGCTCAACGGCCAGGGGCGGCACGCGGAGGCGCTCACCGCCGGCCTGCGGGCCGCGCAGCTGGACGAGCACAGCTACCGGGCCTGGATCTGGCCGGACGTCGTCGAGGCCGCCGTGCGCAGCGGACGGCACGAGCTGGCCGCGGAGCTGGCCGGGCGGCTGGCCGAGGGAGCCGCCGGTGCCGTCGCCGCGGGCAGCCCCTGGGCCGCCGGCGTCGTGGCGCGCACCCGCGCGCTGGTCAGCCCCGGCGCCGACGCCGAGCAGCACCACCACGAGGCGATCGAGCACCTGCAGCGCAGCGCCGCCGCTCCCCAGCTGGCCCGCACGCACCTGCTGCTGGGGGAGTGGCTGCTCGAGGCGGGACGCCGGCAGGAGGGCCGGCAGCGGTTGCGCACGGCCCTGGAGCAGCTGTCCGCCCTGGGGCTGGAGGGTTTCGCCGCCCGCGCCCGCAGGGGGCTGGCCGCGCTCGGGGACCGGCCCGCCCACCGCGCCGACGGCTCCGGCGCCGCCTTGAGCGCCGCCGAGCGGCGGGTGGCCCACCTGGTCGCCGAGGGCGCCACCAGCAAGGAGGTCGCCGCGCAGCTGCAGCTCAGCCCGCGCACGGTCGACGCCCACCTGCGCGGCATCTTCGCCAAGCTGGGGCTGACCTCCCGCCGCCAGCTGCGCGAGCCGCAGGTGCGCCGGCGCCTGGGACGGGTGCCCGGTGACCGGGAGCAGCCGCCGGGCACGTCCGCGTGAGCCGCCCCGGCCCGCTGCCGGCACCGCGTACGGTGGCAGCGCCGGGCGCGGAGCGGGCCCGTGCGAGGAGGAGGACGGACGAGGGTGCTGCACGGGCGTGCTCACGAGCTGGGCGTCCTGCGGGAGGTGGTGGCCGCGGCCGCCGCGGGGCGCGGCGCGGCGCTCGTGGTGCGCGGTGGGGCCGGCATCGGCAAGAGCGCGCTGCTGGCGGAGGTGGAGCGCGGCAGCGGGCTGCCCGTCGTCAGCGCCGCGGGCTCGGAGCTGGAGGGGCACCTGCCCTACGCGGGCCTGCACCAGGTGTGCCACCCCTTCGTGCGCCACCTGGACGAGCTGCCCCCGGCCCCGGCGCGTGCGGTGCGCCGCGTGCTGGGGATCGACGCCGGCGACGGCACCGACGAGCCGCCGGCCGCCGTCGCCGCCGCGGTGCTCGCCCTGCTGCGCGCCGCCGCGCCGCGCGGCCTGGTGTGCCTGGTCGACGACGCGCACTGGCTGGACCCGGCCAGCGCCGAGGTGCTCGCCGCGGCCGCCCGGCGCGTCGGCACGGTGCCGCTGGCCCTGCTGCTGGCCGCGCGCGACGCACCGGAGGCGGTGGAGGGGAGCGGCGGCGAGTCCGGGAACTCCGCCGGAACACCCGCCGGGACCGCTGCGGCGGACGACGCCTTCGCGCGGCTGCCGCACCTGCGGCTGGCCCCGCTGCCCGAGGACGCCGCCCGCCGGTTGCTGCAGGCGCAGGTGCGCACCCCCCTGGACGCGGCCGTGCGCGAGCGCATCGTCGCCGAAGCCGCCGGCAACCCCCTCGCGCTGCTGGAGCTGCCGCACGCCGCCGACGCCGGTCCCGGCGGCCGGGACGACCTCCACCCGCCGCGCGGCGGCTCGACCTCCGAGGCCCTCAGCGCGCGGTTCGCGCACCGTGCGGCCCGCTTGCCCGCTCCGGCCCGCCTGCTGCTCACCCTGGCGGCCGCCGAGCCCACCGGCGAGCCCGCGCTGCTGGAACGCGCCGCCCCGCGGCTGGGGCTGGGCACCGCCGAGCGCGAGCAGGCCCTGGCCACCGGGCTGCTCACGATCGGCGAGCGGGTGCGCTTCCGGCACCCGCTGGCCCGCTCCGCGGTCTACCGCACCGCACCGCAGTCCGAGCGCCGCAGCGTGCACGCGGCCCTGGCCGCCGTGACCGACGCGGCCGGCGACCCCGACCGGCGGGCGTGGCACCTGGCGCAGGCCGCCGCCGGCCCCGACGAGGCGGTGGCCGCCGAGCTGGAGCGCTCGGCGCTGCGCGCGCGCCGGCGCGGGGGGTTCGCCGCCGAGGGTGCGTTCCTCGAACGCGCCGCGGTGCTCAGCGTCGACGCCGCCGCCCGCACCGCGCGCCTGCTGGCGGCCGCCGAGGCGCAGCGCGCCGCGGGCGTGCCCGAGGCCGCGCTGCACCTGGTGGCGGTCGCCGGGAACGGCCCGCTCACCCGTGCCGAGCGCGCCGCCGTCGACGCGCTGCGCGCCCGCAGCGCCTACGACCGCTCCCGCGACCCGGCGGCGATCGGCCTGCTGCTGTCGGCGGCCGCCTCCCTGGCCGAGGTCGACGTGGCCCGCGCCCGCGAGGTCCTCCTGCAGGCGCACGCCGCCGTCGTCTTCGCCGGCCGCTTCGCCGACGCCGGCCTGGCGGAGCGGGTGGCCCGCGCGGTGCGGGGGCTGCCGGCCGGTACCGGCACGAGCGCGCGATCGTCGCTGGACGGGTTGCTGCAGGGCCTGCTGGCGCACCGGCTGGACGGTTCCGCGGGCGTCCCGCCGCTGCGCCGGGCCGTCGACGACCACCTGGCGCGGGGGACGGGTCTCCTGCAGGAGGGGGTCCTCTGGTTGGCCTGCAGCGCAGCGCAGGACCTGTGGGACGAGACGGCCTTCCAGGTCATCGCGGAACGCCAGCTGGCGGCGGCCCGCGCGGCCGGGGCCGTGGCCGTGCTGCCGGTGGTCCTCAGCTACCGGGCGCTGGCCCACGTGCACGCCGGGCAGTTCGCGCAGGCCCAGGAACTGGTCGACGAGAGCCACCGGGTCACCGACGAGCTCGCAGCGCCGCGCATGCCCTACGTCGACGTCACCGTGGCGGCCTGGCGCGGCCTGTCCGGGCGCACCGAGCGGCTGTGCGCCGCGGCCGAGGCCGACGCCGTCGAGCGCCGGGAGGGACGGCTGCTGACGGCGGTGCAGTACGCCCGGGCGGTCCTCCTCAACGGCCAGGGCCGCTACGCGGAGGCGCTGCGCTCCGCCGCGCCGGCCGGGGAGCTCGACGAGCAGAGCATGCGGGTGTGGATCGGCCCGGAACTCGTCGAGGCCGCGGCGCGCGCGGGTGCACCCGAGCAGGCCCGCGCCGCGCTGCAGCGCCTGGAACGCAGCGCTGCGGCCATCGAGGGCGACTGGCCGGCGGGGGTGCTGCACCGGTGCCGTGCGCTGCTGAGCACCGGCGCGGCGGCCGAGGAGCACCACCGCGCGGCCCTGGAGCACCTGCAGCGCACGGCGGCCGCTCCGCACCTGGCGCGCTCGCACCTGCTGTTCGGGGAGTGGCTGCGGCGCGAGGGGCGCAGGCGGGAGGCGCACCGGCAGCTGCAGCGCGCCCACGAGCTGCTCACCGCTCTGGGCGCGCACGCGTTCGCCGCCCGCGCAGCCGGTGAGCTGCAGGTGCTCACCGGCGGGGCTCCCGGCGCCGGCCGCGGGCCGCTGACCGCCAGGGAGCTGCAGGTGGCGCAGCTGGTGGCCGCGGGCGCGACGACGCAGGAGGTCGCCGCGCAGCTGGTCATCAGCCCGCGCACGGTCGACGCGCACCTGCGCGCCGTCTTCGCCAAGCTCGGGATCGGTTCGCGCCGCGACCTGCGCGAGTGGTCGGCCGAGCTGCCGGGCCCCGCCGGCCGGTGACCCGCGAGCTCCACCCGGAGCGGGTACCGCTGCGGTGCAGGGGGTCCGCTCCGGGTGGGGAGGGTCAGGGCTGAATCGGCAGCCGGCCCCCCGCGAGCAGCAGTTCCCCGCCCATCGTCTTCGCCTCGTCGGGTTCGACGTTCCACAACCGCGCCAGCTGCACGGCGTCGTCGTAGTCGTACCCGGCGGTGAAGAAGGCGTCGCGCCGCTCCTCGGCCACCTCGGCCGCGGGATCCGTCGCGGGACCCGCTGCGGCGCCGTCGCTCCCGGGAGCGCTGGGGGCGATGGGCAGCTGCCTGCCCGCCAGCAGTTCCGTGCCCCCGGTGATCTTCGCCTCGTACGTCCCGACGTTCCACAGCTGCCCCAGCTGCACGGCGTCGTCCATGGTGTACCCGGCGGCGAAGAACGCGTCGCGCTGCGGCGCCTCCGGATCCGCAGGCGCCGCAGGTGCCGCGACCGGCAGCTCGCGCCCGTCCAGCAGGTCCGCGCCGGCGGTCACCTTGGCCTCGACGGGTTCCACGTTCCACAACCGCCCCAGCTGCACGGCCTCCTCCCAGCCGTAGCCGGCGGCGAAGTAGGCGTCGAGCCGAGCCTGCTCCAGCGGGTCCGGAGTCGCCTCGGCGGCCGCCGAGGTGGCGGCCTCCGGCGCTGCGGGCGCTCCCGCGGCCGGGCTCACCGAGGAGGCCGCGCCGGTGCCCGGCCAGCCGCCCTGCCCCAGCGCCACCACACCGACCACGCCCGCGGCGACGGCGCCGGCCGGCGCCACCAGCAGCGCGCGGCGCCGGCGCACCCTCCGCCGCCCGCCCCGGCTGGCCGCGGCCGGCAGCCACGCCGGCGCCTGCACCTCCTGCACCGCTGCGGCCATCTCGCGCCGCAGGCGCTCCTCCAGCTCGTTCACCACCGGCTCATCTCCTCCTCGTCCACGTCCTGGCGATCCACGTCCATGAGCTCGCGCAACCGGGCCAGCCCCTTGGCGGCCTGGCTCTTGACGGTCCCGCGCGAGACGTCCAGCTCGTCGGCGATCCGTTCCTCCGACCAGTCCTCGAAGTAGCGCAGCACGATGACCGCCCGCTGCCGCGGCGGCAGCCGGCGCAGCTGGGCCACGACGTCCGCGCGCACCGCCCGGTCCGCCGCCCCGTCGGGGACGGCCCGCTCGTGCCAGTCGTGCAGGGGGACCTCCCGCGGGCGGCGACCCGCCCGGCGCCACCGGTCGGTGACGGCGCGGCTCATCGCGGTGCGGGCGTACGCCTGCGGGTCCTGCACGGAGCGCCAGCGCACGTAGACGCGCTCCAGCACCTCCTGCAGGAGGTCCTCGGCGGCCGCGCGGTCACCGGTCAGCAGCAGCGCGGTCCGCATGAGCCCGCTGCTGCTGGCGGCGGCGAACTCCTCGAACGTCTCCTGCACGGGTTCCTCCTGACGACGGCTGCTCCCACCAAGACGCCGCAGCGCCCCGCCGGGTTGCCCGCCGGGCGCGACGCGTCCGCCCCCGGTCGTGGGCGCGGGCCCCTCAGCTGAGGAACCCGCGCAGCAGCGCGGCGCTGCCCTCGACGTGGCGCACCATCTCCGCGCGCGCCCGCGCGGGGTCGCCGGCCAGCACGGCGGCCACGATGCGCCGGTGCTGGGCGTTGGAGTGCTGCAGGTTCACCGTCAGCAGCGGGATGCGGTCGAGCAGGTCGTTGACGCGCATCCTGGCGTCCGCGACCGCCGCGACCAGCGAGGTCGAACCACCGGCCTCGGCCAGCGCCAGGTGCAGGCGGGAGTCGCAGCGGCGGTAGTCCTGCGCCGACGCCGCGTCGGCGGCCCGCAGGTGGGTCTCCAGCTCCCGCCGCTGGGCGGTGCTCAGCCCCCGCCGGGCGGCGACCTCCACCGCCCCGACCTCCACCACCCAGCGCAGGGTCAGGACGTCCTCGACCTCGGCGGCCGAGGGCGCCGGTCCGGGACCGGGCAGCGGCGCGGCCTCGCGCACGAAGGTGCCGCCGCTGCGCCCGCGCCGGACCTCCACCCAGCCCGCCGCGTGCAGGGCCGCCAGCGCCTCCCGCAGCGTCGAGCGGGAGACCCCGAGCCGCAGCGCGAGGTCGCGCTCGGCCGGCAGCCGCTGCCCCGGCGGGACGAGGCCGAGGCGGATCGTCTGCAGCAGCCGCTCCACGGTCTCCTCGAACGCGTTGCCGGTGCGCAGCGGGCGCAGCACCACCGGCTCGGCCTCCGCCGCCTCCGCCGCCTCCGCCGCCTCCGCCGCCTCCGCCGCCTCCGCCGCCTCCGCCGCCTCCGCCGCCTCCACCGCCTCCGCCGCCTCCACCGCCTCCGCCGCCTCCACCGCCCCCTGCGGTGCGCCCGCGTCCGTCACGGCCGCGCGAGCGCTGTCACAGCGGTGTGACGTAGGCGCTGGAGATCCCGCCGTCGACGAGGAACGTGGACGCCGTGATGAACGAGGCGTCGTCGCTGGCGAGGAAGGCCACGGCCGCGGCCAGCTCCTCGGGTTCGGCGAAGCGGCCCACGGGGACGTGGACCAGCCGGCGCGCGGCCCGTTCGGGGTCCGCGGCGAACAGCTCCCGCAGCAGCGGCGTGTTCACCGGCCCCGGGCAGAGGGCGTTGACGCGGACGCCCTCGCGCGCGAACTGCACGCCCAGCTCGCGGCTCAGCGCCAGCACACCGCCCTTGGAGGCGGTGTAGGAGATCTGCGAGGTCGCCGAGCCGAGCACCGCCACGAACGAGGCCGTGTTGACGATGGAGCCGCGGCCCTGGGAGCGCATGTACGGCAGGGCGGCCTTGCAGCACAGGTACACCGAGGTGAGGTTCACCTCCTGCACCCGCTGCCAGGCCTCCAGGCCGGTGGTGAGGATGGAGTCGTCCTCGGGCGGGGAGATGCCGGCGTTGTTGAAGGCGACGTCCACGGAGCCGTAGGTGCGGTGCGCCGTGGCGAACAGCTCCTCCACCTGCGCGGGGTCGGTGACGTCCGTGCTCACGAAGAGGCCGTCGACCTCCTCCGCGGCGGCCTGCCCGGCGCTCGCGTCGACGTCGGCGACGACGACGCGGGCCCCCTCGGAGGCGAGCCTGCGGACGGTGGCCAGGCCGATCCCGCTGCCCCCGCCGGTGACGACGGCGACGCGGCCGGGCAGGCGGCGGGAGGTGGGGGCTTCCTGCGTGCTGGCGGTCGTCACGGTGCGGCCTCTCGTGGGGTGGTGGATCAGGTGGTGGAGATGAAGACGTTCTTGACGTCGCTGAAGGCGTCCAGCGCGTGCGGACCCAGCTCCCGGCCGAGGCCGGACTCCTTCACCCCGCCGAAGGGGGTGCTGTACCGCACCGAGGAGTGGGAGTTCACCGACAGGTTCCCCGCCTCCACGGCGCGGCTGACCCGCAGCGCCCGGCCGAGGTCCCGCGTCCAGATCGAGCCCGAGAGCCCGTAGCGGGAGGCGTTGGCGATGCGGACGGCGTCGGCCTCGTCCTCGAAGGGCGTCACGGTGACGACGGGGCCGAAGACCTCCTCGGTGGCCACCCGCACGCGCGGGTCCGGTGCCAGCACGACCGTCGGCCGGAACCAGAACCCCGGGCCGTCGGGTGCGGTGCCGGTGAACGCCACGCTGGCGCTGCCGCCGAGCGCCTCGTCGGAGAGGAAGCCCGCCACCCGGTCGCGCTGGGCCGCGGAGATCAGCGGGCCCATCTGCGCGCCGGGGGAGCGCGGGTCGGCCACCCGCACGGCCTGCACGGCGGGTTCGAGCATCTCGAGGAAGCGGTCGTGGACGCTGCGCTGCACGAGGATGCGGGAGCGGGCGCAGCAGTCCTGACCGGCGTTGTCGAAGACCCCGTCGGGCGCCGTGGCCGCGGCGCGCTCGAGGTCGGAGTCGGCGAAGACGATGTTCGCGCTCTTGCCGCCGAGCTCCAGGGTGACGCGCTTGACGTGCCGGGCGGCGCCGGCCATGACGCTGCGCCCGACGGCGGTGGAGCCGGTGAAGACCAGCTTGCGCACGGCCGGGTGCTCGACGAGCCGCTGGCCGACCACGTCGCCCCGCCCGGGCAGCACCTGCAGGACCCCCTCGGGGATGCCCGCCTCCAGCGCCAGCTCCGCGAGCCGCATCGAGGTCAGCGGTGTCAGCTCGGCGGGCTTGAGGACGACGGTGTTCCCGGCAGCCAGCGCCGGGCCGGTGCTCCAGGCCGCGATGGGCATCGGGAAGTTCCACGGGGTGATGACGCCGACCACGCCGAGGGGTTCGTGGAAGGTGACGTCGATGCCGCCGGCCACGGGGATCTGGTCGCCGAGGTGGCGCTCCACGGCACCGGCGGAGTACTCCAGCACGTCGCGGGCGTTGCCCGCCTCCCAGCGGGCGCCACCGCTGGGGTGGCCGGCCTCGCGCACCTCCAGGTCGGCGAGGTGGTCCAGGTCGGCGTCGACCGCCGCGGCGAAGCGGCGCAGCAGCCGCGCGCGGTCGGCCGGGGCGACGTCGCGCCAGGC
Organism: Kineococcus aridisoli; assembly: GCF_050871885.1. Lineage (NCBI taxonomy): Bacteria > Bacillati > Actinomycetota > Actinomycetes > Kineosporiales > Kineosporiaceae > Kineococcus > Kineococcus aridisoli. Next base: position 134,617 of record NZ_JBJLSF010000002.1, read on the forward strand.
GGGGAAGGCCGCGGCGGCGCGCTCGACGGCGGCGTCGGTGGCGGCGGTGCCGGCCATCTCCACGGTCGTGAACGCCGCCCCCGTGGAGGGGTCCACGACGTCCTGGGTGCCGCCCGGGCGCTCGGCGTCCTCGCGCGCGGCGCTCACCGCGGCACCGCCGCGGACGCCTCGCGGGCGGCGGCGACCACGGCCGCGAAGAGCCGGCGGTCGGCCGCGTCCTGCTCGGGGTGCCACTGCACGCCCAGCAGGAACCCCGCGGCGGGGTCGGCGCCCTCGACGGCCTCCACGGTGCCGTCGGCCGCCCGGGCCGCGACGCGCAGGTCCTCGGCGAGGCGGTCCACGGCCTGGTGGTGGTAGCAGTGCACCGCGACCTCCTCGCCGAGCAGGTCCCGGACCCGGGAGCCGGGTTCCGTGCGCACCTCGGTCCTGGCGAAGGTGGCGGTCGAGGCCTGGTGCCGGCGACCGTCCAGGACGTCGGGCAGGTGCTGGTGCAGGGTGCCGCCCAGCGCGACGTTGAGGAGCTGCGCCCCGCGGCAGATGCCCAGCACCGGCAGGCCCAGGCGCAGCGCGGAGCGCACCAGCGAGACCTCGTGGTGGTCGCGCGCCGGGTTCGGCGAACCCGTGGTGGCCAGCGGCGCCTGCCCGTAGCGGGCCGGGTCGACGTCGCCGCCGCCGGTGAGGACCAGCGCGTCGAGGTCCGACACCTCGGCGTCGGACCAGCCGGGCCCCTCCGGCCCGCACGGCGGCAGCAGCACCGGCCGGCCGCCGGCGGCGCGCACGCCGTCGACGTACGCGGCGGGCAGCAGCGCGGAGACGACGTCCCAGTCGCCGTGCCTGCTGGGTTCGAGGTAGGTCGTCAGGCCGATGAGCGGCCTGCGGTCCTCAGAGGCGTTCGAAGCCACGGGCACGCTCCCAGTCGGTGACGGCGGCCTGGAAGGCCTCCAGCTCCACGTGCGCCGCGCGCGCGTAGTGGTCGACGACGTCGTCGCCGAAGGCCCGCCGGGCGACGGCCGAGCCGGCGAACAGCTCCGCCGCCGAGAGCAGGGTGGTCGGCACCCGCGGGGCGCCGCCGGTGTAGGCGTTCCCGGTGGTCGCCTCCTCCAGCTCCAGCCCCTCCTCGATGCCGTGCAGCCCGGCCGCGAGGAGCGCCGAGACGGCCAGGTAGGGGTTCGCGTCACCGCCGGGGACGCGGTTCTCCATGCGCAGGGACGGGCCGTGACCCACCACCCGCAGCGCGCACGAGCGGTTGTCGTGGCCCCACGCCACCGCGGTGGGGGCGAACGAGCCGTCGGCGAAGCGCTTGTAGCTGTTGACGTTCGGCGCCAGCAGCAGGGTGAGCTCCCGCAGCGCCGCGAGCTGGCCGGCGAGGAAATGGCGCATCACCGGTGCCATCGCGCTCCCGTCGCCGGCGGCGAAGACCGGGGTGCCGTCCAGGTCGGTGAGGCTGAGGTGGATGTGGCAGGAGTTCCCCTCCCGCTGGTCCAGCTTGGCCATGAACGTGACGGACATGCCCTCCTGCGCCGCGATCTCCTTGGCGCCCAGCTTGAAGACGGAGTGCTGGTCGCAGGTGGTCAGGGCGTCGGCGTAGCGGAAGCCGATCTCGTGCTGGCCGAGGTTGCACTCGCCCTTGGCGGACTCGGTGTAGAGGCCCGCACCGTCCATCTCGTTGCGGATCCGGCGCAGCACCGGCTCGACGCGGCCGGTCCCCAGGAGGGAGTAGTCGATGTTGTAGGTGCTCGCGGGGCGCAGGTCGCGGTAGCCGTTCGCCTGCGCCTCCTCGTAGGTGACGCGCAGCAGGTTGAACTCCAGCTCGGTGGCGACCAGCGGGCGCAGGCCGTGCTCCTCCAGGCGCTGCAGCTGGGCGAGCAGGACCTGGCGCGGGGAGGGGCGCACCGGCTCCCCGTCGAGCTGCAGCACGTCGCACAGCACCATCGCGGTGGCCGGGTGCCAGGGGATGCGGCGCAGCGTGCCGAGGTCGGGGCGCAGCAGGAAGTCGCCGTAGCCGCGCGACCAGGAGGTGATCTCGTAGCCGTCGACGGTGTTCATCTCGACGTCGACCCCGAGCAGGTAGTTGCACCCCTCGGTGCCGTGCTCGAGCACCTCGTCGAGGAAGAACCGCCCGGTGACGCGCTTGCCCTGCAGGCGGCCCTGCATGTCGGTCATCGCGACGAGGACGGTGTCGACCCGGCCGGCGGCGATGTCGCGGCGCAGGTCCTGCAGCGGCAGGGGCGCGGCGACGGTCGCCTCGGTGCTGGTGCGCCCCACGGGGCCTCCTCGGGTCAGCGCTTCCGGACCAGCCGAATGGTCCGCGGGCGAACCATTCCGAGCATCGAAGTCCCCTCCCGGACGGCTGTCAAGACCGTTGACGCCGCAGCCGCCGCCGGGCATGCTCGGCGCGCGTCCCGAAGCGGATCAGCGGTGATCCACGAGCTCCACCTCGGGCACCACCTGGCCTCGGAGGTCGGCATGAGCGCGCAGCGCACCCCCCACTCGTCCCGCGTCGGCTACGACGACGTCTCCAGCGACTACCTGCGGCAGCGGCAGCTCAAGAGCGGTGCCGCCGGCTGGGTGCTGCTCGCCGGCCTGGGGGTGGCCTACGTCATCTCCGGGGACTTCTCCGGCTGGAACCTCGGCCTCGCCGAGGGCGGCTGGGGCGGGCTGCTCATCGCGTTCGTGCTGATGGGCGTCATGTACACGTGCATGGTGTTCGGCCTCGCGGAGATGTCCTCGTCGCTGCCGGTGGCGGGCGCGGGCTACGGTTTCGCCCGCCGCGCCCTCGGCCCGCTGGGCGGCTACGCCACCGGCATCGCCATCCTCATCGAGTACGCCATCGCACCGGCCGCCATCGCCACCTTCATCGGCGGCTACGTCCAGGCGCTCGGCTTCATGACCGACGTGGACCCGTGGCCCATCTACCTCGCCGCCTACCTGGTGTTCGTCGGCGTCCACCTGTGGGGGGTGGGTGAGGCGATGAAGGTCATCTTCGGCATCACCGCCCTGGCGGTGGTCGCGCTGGTGGCCTGGGTCGTGGGGATGGTCGGGCACTTCCAGTGGTCCAACCTCTTCGACATCGCCCCGGACGGTTCCGCGGGTTCCTCCTCGTTCCTGCCGTTCGGCTACGCGGGGGTGCTGGCCGCGTTCGTCTACGGGATCTGGTTCTTCCTCGCCGTCGAGGGCGTCCCGCTGGCGGCGGAGGAGGCGCGCGACCCCCGACGCGACATGCCGCGCGGCATCATCGCCGCGATGCTGGTCCTGCTGGTGTTCGGTGCGGCGGTGCTGCTGCTGGCTCCCGGTGGTGCGGGCTCCTCGGCGATGCAGGACTCGGGCAACCCGCTGCCGGAGGCGGTGCGCATCGCCTCCGGCGGGGACACCGCGCTCGCGACGGTCGTGAACTGGGTGGGCCTGGCCGGTCTGGTGGCCAGCTTCTTCTCCATCGTCTACGCGTACTCGCGGCAGCTGTTCGCGCTCTCCCGCGCCGGCTACCTGCCGCGCTGGATGTCGGTGACGGGCCGGCGCAAGACCCCGTACGTGGCGCTCGTCGTCCCCGCCACCATCGGCTTCGCGCTCGCGGCGCTCACCCAGGACGGCGCGCTGCTCATCAACATCGCCGTCTTCGGCGCCACGGTGTCCTACGTTCTGATGAACCTCTCCCACATCGTGCTGCGCCGCCGCGAGCCGGACCTGGAGCGCCCCTACCGCACCCCCGGCGGGGTGGTCACCACGGGCACCGCGCTCGTGCTGTCCGCGACGGCCGTCGTCGCGACGTTCTTCGTGGACCGGCTGGCGGCGGGCATCACCGCCGCCGTGTTCGCCGCGTTCCTGGCCTACTTCTGGTTCCACTCGCGCCACCACCTGGTGGCCAGCGCCCCCGAGGAGGAGTTCGCCGCGGTGCAGGCGGCGGAGGCCGGGCTGAAGTGAACCCCGCCGGCGCCGGGGAGCCCCGGAGGCCACGGGGAGGGTTCGCCGGACCCGGACCCGCGTGGACCGGGAGCTGGACCGGGTCGATCTTCCTCTCACCGACCCGGCCAGCCCCCGACAGCATCACACAGCCGCCAGCCCGTGTCAGCCGGTCCCCTCGCCGCCGCCCCGACCCCGTGGACCGGGGGCCCGGCCCGCGAGGACCGCGCGAGGCTGCAGGTCCGTGCCCGGTGTGCCGATCACGGGAGGTGTGAGCGCGCGCCCCCTCGATGCCCGGCTGCTGCGGACCCTCGGCCACGGCCGGCGGCTGCCGTGGTGGGCGCGGGCGTGGTGGCCGTTCCTCACGCTGACCGCCTTCACCGCGCTGGCGTGGGTGTCCACCCCCTGCGAGCCGTGCACGCCGGCGGCCCCCTGCGGCGCCGAGCCGGTCTTCGGGGTGGGTGCGGGCGCCCTGGTGGCCGGTGCGCTCCTGACGGCCGCGGGCGGCTGGGGTGCGCTCGCGGCGACGGCGCTCGGGCTGGTGCTGACCAGCGCGCCCGACGACCCGCCGCTGCTGTGGGCGGCTGCCGCGGCGCACCTGGGTCTCCAGGCGGCCGTCGTGCACCGGCGCAGCGCGACCGGGGCGCTGCGGGCGGTGCGGGCGCTGGCGGCCCGGGGCGGTGGGCCGACCGGCGGGCAGGTGGAGCTCGCGGTCGGGCGGGTGCCCCGCGAGGAGGCGCAGGTGCCCCGCACCGGCGGGCAGGTGCTCCGCCGCGGCGTGCACCTGCTGCGCCCCGGTGCGGCGGTGGTGGCCGCCGCCGTGCTGACGGGGGCGCTGGCCGCGCTCGCCGTGGGCGTGCAGCGCCACGAGGACGCCGCGCAGCGCGCGGCCGCCGTCGTGGACGCCGTGGTGCTCTCGCACTCCGCGGACGGCGTCAGCGTGCGCGTGCGGCTGGACGGTGCCGCCGTCGGCGGTGCGGGCGGCGCGCGCACCGCGGACGTCGACGTCCTGGACCAGGCGGACCACCCGGTGGGGGCGAGGACGTGGTTGTGGCGCTTCCCGGACGGCGGCACCCGGCCGGTGGCCGAGCCCTACGACGCCTGGGGCGCGACCTCCGCCACCGGCGCCGCGCTCGGCCTGCTGCTGACGGCGGGCTCGCGGCAGGTGGTGCGGCGCACGCGCCGGTGCCGGTACCTGACGCTGCCCCAGCCCACGTGGCGCGCCCGCGCCCGGGTGCTGCCCGGGGTCGCCGCGGTGTACGCGGTGGACGCCGCACCGGCCGACGAGCCGGTCCTGCTCGTGCCCCTGGCGGGTGAGGACGACGGGGAGTTCGACGGGGAGTTCGACGGGGAGCTTGACGGGGAGTTCGAGGAGCTGCCCGATCCGGTGGACGTCCAGCTGGCCGGGCTGCCGCTGCCGGGGCAGTGGTGCGCGGTCGGCGTCGACGGCGCGTGGCTGGTGCCGGTGGCCGCGGCCGAACCCGGTGCGGGCGGGCCGCCGCTGGTCCTGCCCGAGCTCGACGAGCAGGGGCTGCCGCTGCTGGAGGTGCCGACCGGGGACCTGGCCCCGCGCGACGTGGTGCCCCTGGACGGCCCCGTCGGCGACGGCGGGCAGCACCGCGCGCCGGCCGGCGTGGCGGTGCTCGCCCTGCTGCCCGCCCTCGTCGTCAGCGCCGTCGGGCTGGAGCGGGTGGACGAGCTGCTGCAGGAGGTGCTGTGGCGCGCGCTGGTCGCCGCCGGGCTGGGGCTGCTCGCCCTGGAGCTGGCCTGGCGGGGGCACCTGCGCCCGCGCCTGAGCTGGGACGGCGCCGGCCTGGTCGTGGTGGAGGAGTTCGGGCGGGCACGGCGCTCCGGGTGGGACGGCCTGGTCGACGTGGAGGTGCTGCCGAGGGCCCGGCTGCGGCTGGTGCTGCTCACCGATCCCGCGCAGGGGCTGGACTCGCCGGTGAGCGTGCACGAGCTGACGTGCGCCCACGCCTGGCTCCCCGGGTGGGCGCGGCGCGGGTGGCGCACCGCCCCGCAGCTGCGGGCCGCGCTGCTGGCGGCACGTGAGCGCGGCCTGCGCGGCCGGCGCCCCCTGGAGCTGGTCCCGGCGCCGGTGCGCCCGGGCGTGCTGTGGGGGGTGTGGCTGCTCGTGGTGGTGCTCGCCTGGATCAACCGCTGACCCGCGTGCGCCGTCGCGGGCAGCCACCCGGCGGATCACCGGCGGATCACCGGCGTGGCGTCGCCCGTGCCGCCGCCAGCGCCGCGGCGATGCCCTCCGCCAGCGGGGTCGGGGCGGTGCCGAAGGCGGTCTGGAACGCCGTGGAGTCCAGCACGTGCGGTCCGGTGTACTGGTAGCTCATCTCGAGCGTCTCCCGCGCGGCGGTGTTGAACAGCGCCCCGAGGCGCAGCGTGGTCGCGCTCATGACGGCGGTCCGGGCGCCGGGGCCCGCGGCGAGCCGGACGTGCTGGCGCCCGGTGAGCGCCGGGGCGGTGGGCAGGTGCCAGGTGCGGCCCCGGGCCCGGCGGGCGGTGCCCAGGACGGCGAGGGCGTCGCCGATGTCGGGGGTGTACGCGAGGGAGTGCGGCTGGTCGGCGTCCAGCAGCCAGGTGCCCGTCCTGCCGGCGGCGATCCTGTCGAGGGCGAAGGTGTTGAACGCGCTCGTCGACGCGCCGGGGCCGTAGAAGTCGGAACTGCGCCCGATCGTCACGGCGAGCCCGCGGGCGGCCGCCGCGTCGAGCAGTTCCAGCGCGGCCGCGCGCACGCGCCCCTTCCTGCTGCTCGGGGCGATCGGGGTGCCCTCGGTCATCGGGCCGTGCACGCGCCCGTAGGCGTACACGTTGTCGAAGTACACCAGGTGGCTGCCCTGCTCGAGCGCTGCGTCGACGGTGTTCCGGACGATGACCGGCCACTGCTCGGCCCAGACGCGGGAGGAGTACGGCAGTCCCGCCACCAGGTAGGCGACCTCGGCTCCGCGCAGCGCGCGGGCGACGTCGGCGCCCTGGAGGAGGTCGGCGGTCACGGAGCGCACCCCGTCGACGGGAGAGGGGCGCCGGCCGACGGAGGCGGTGCTCCGGCCGTGCGCCAGCAGTGCCCGGACGGTCTCGCGGCCGACGACGCCGTTGCCGCCGAGGACGACGTGCGCGGGGGCGGTCACCGCCGCCTCCCCCGGGGACCGGCGGCGGGGAAGGCGTCCCGGGTGGCGTCCTGCTGCGCGAGCCGGCGCAGGCCGGCGAAGAGCGGGTCGCCGAGGACGGTGCCGACGACCATGAGTTCCGCGACGGCGTCCCGGTCGCTGCGCCCGGAGAGCGCGTGGAGGTCGGCCGCGGCGGCGGTGCCGGCGGCGGCCGCGTACGCGTCGAGGTACTCCTCCGGCGGGTCGAAACCGATGGCGCGCAACCCGTCGAGGGCGCGTGCGGCCGCCTCGAACCCGGGGTTGTCGCTGGTGGCGCACCAGCCCCGGGCCGCGGCGAGCGCCTCGACGCGGGCGCGCGCGGTTCCGCTCGGGGCGGACTCCTGGACGCGCCGGGCGCTCATCGCGTGCTGCGCGGCCCGGAACGTCTGCGCCAGCGGCGCGGCCTCGGCGTCCAGGGCGGCGATGACGTCCTTCGTCGCGGCGATCGAGAGGCCGCCCGTCTCCAGCAGCGCCCGGACCAGCCGGACGCGCTGCACGTGCGCGTCGCCGTAGGCGACCTGGTTCGGCGCGCTCTTGACGCCGGCGGGCAGCAGCCCCTCCCGCTGGTAGTACTTCACGGCGGACAGGGGGACACCCGCCTGCTCGGCCAACTCGGATACCTTCACTCTCCGAAAGTAGCACTATCCGCTTCGGTCGCACAGGTGCCCGGCACCGTGCTCCGCACCACAGTGCCCGGTCGCGGCCGGTGCGGTCGTTGACGATGGGTGCCCGCCCACCTAGCGTCCGCGGTGTGGACACGGCACCGCGCACCTTCGACTTCTTCACCGCCGGCGAGCTGCCGGCCCCGACGGTCCCCCCGGCGGAGGTCGAGGAACTCGTGGCCGAGCACTTCGGCTGGCGCGTCGAGCTGCAGGCGCTGGGCAGCCAGCAGGACCAGAACTTCCTCGCCCGCGAACCGGGTGGTGCCCACCCCGTGGCGGTCGTGAAGCTGGCCAACCCCGCCTTCAGCCTGCTGGAGGCGCAGGCGCAGGACGCGGCGGCCGACGCCGTCGCCGCCGCGAACCCCGACCTGGCCGTCTCCCGGTTGCTGGAGCGCGGGGGCCGCCGCCTGCGCGCCGTCCTGCCGACGAGCCAGGGGCCGCTCGTGGTGCGCCTGCTGGAGTTCCTGCCGCACGGCACCCTCGTGCACGCCGGTCACCTGCGCCCGCAGGCCGTCGCCCGCTTCGGCGAGGTGGCCGCCGCGGTGAGCCTGGCCCTGGCTCCCTTCGAGCACCCGGGCACCGAACGCGTCCTGCAGTGGGACCTGCGCCACGCCTCCCGCGTCGTGCGCGCCCTCGTGGACGCCCACCCCGACCCCGCCCGCGCCCGGCGGGTGCGCCGCGCCGCCGATCAGGCCTGGGAGCGGGTGCAGCGCGTGGCCGACCGGCTGCCCGTGCAGGCCGGGCACTTCGACCTCACCGACGACAACCTCACCGCGCAGCACGCCGGTTCCACCCTCGCCGGCGGGGTGCTGGACTTCGGTGACGTCACCACGTCCTGGGCCGTCGCCGAGCTCGCCGTCACGCTGTCGTCGGTGCTGCACCACCCCGGTGCCGAACCCGCCGACGTCCTGCCGGCGGTGCGCGCCTTCCACGAGCGGCGGCCGCTGTCGCCCGAGGAGCTGGAGGCGCTGTGGCCGCTGGTCGTGCTGCGCGGCGCGGTCCTCGTGGTCAGCGGTGAGCAGCAGGTCGCCGTCGACGCCACCGGGCGCGGCGACGGTCTCGGGGCACCCGGCGGTGCCGGCCAGACCGTCGGCAACGGCTACGCCGCCGCAGCCCTGGAGCGCGAGTGGCGCATCTTCGAGGTCGCCGACTCCGAACCCCTGGACGTGGTCACCGCCGCGCTGCGCGCCGCGCTCGGCGTGCCCGCGCGACGGGTCCGGCCCACCGGGCGCGCCGCCGCCCCGGCCGGGCCGCTGGAGCTCGTGGACCTGTCGGTGACCTCCCCGTCGGCCGACGAGGGGGCCTGGCAGGACGGCCCCGCCCTCCTGGAGCGCGCCGTGCGGCGGGTGCTCGCCACCGGCGCCGGCGCGCTCGTCCCCTTCGGCGTACCGCGCATCGACCGCACGCGCGCGCTGTCGGCCACCAGCGCCGCGACGGTGCCCACCGGCGCCTCGTGGTGGCCGAGCGGCGACGTCGCGCTGCACGCGCCGTGGCCGGGGCGGCGGCGGGTGCGGGCGGGCGTGCTGGAACTGCGCTCGGCGCAGGGGACGCTGGTGCTGCACGGCCTCGACCCGGACGGCAGCGACCCGGACGGCGGCGACCCGGACGGCGGCGACCCGGACGGCGGCGCAGCGGGCGCCGAGGTGGCGGCCGGCGAGCGCCTCGGCACCGCCCGCGCCGGTGCGCGCCTCGACGTCCAGCTGCTGGACGCCGGCGTCCCCGCCGAGGGGTTCCCGCTGTTCGTGCGCCCCGAACTGGCGCTCGGGTGGCTGTCGCTGGCCCACGACCCCGCGCCGCTGCTGGGAGCGCCCGCGGCGCCCGATCCGGCGCGCACCTTCGCCGACCCCGCCGAGCTGCTGGCCCGCCGGGACGCCGTGTTCGCCACCGTCCAGGAGCACTACTACGAGGCGCCGCCCCGCATCGAGCGCGGCTGGCGCCACCACCTGCTGGACACCACCGGCCGCTGCTACCTGGACATGGTGAACAACGTCACCTCGGTCGGGCACGCGCACCCGCGCGTCACCGAGGCCGCGACGGCCCAGCTGCGCCGGCTCAACACCAACTCGCGCTTCCACTACGGCGCGCTCGTCGAGTTCGCCGAGCGGATCGCGGACCTGCTCCCGGCACCGCTGGACACCGTCTTCCTGGTGAACTCCGGTTCCGAGGCCGTCGACCTGGCGCTGCGCGTGGCCATGGCCGCCACCGGCCGGCGCGACGTCGTCTCGGTGCTGGAGGCCTACCACGGCTGGACGCTGGCCAGCGACGCGGTGTCCACCTCCACCGCCGACAACCCCGCCGCCCTGCAGACGCGCCCCGACTGGGTGCACACCGTCGACGCGCCGAACCCCTACCGGGGACGCCACCGCGACGCCGAGGCCAGGCGCTACGGGCCGGAGGCGGCGGCGCGCATCGCCGGGCTGGCCGCCGAGGGGCGCGCGCCGGCGGCCTTCATCGCCGAGACGTTCTACGGCAACGCCGGGGGAGTGCGCCTGCCGGACGGCTACCTGGCGCAGGTGTACGCCGCCGTGCGCGCCGCCGGCGGTCTGGCCGTCGCCGACGAGGTGCAGGTCGGCTACGGCCGGCTCGGGGAGTTCTTCTGGGGCTTCGAGCAGCAGGGCGTCGTCCCCGACGTCGTCGCCGTCGCCAAGGCCGTCGGCAACGGGTTCCCCCTCGGCATCGTCGCGACCTCCCGGCAGGTCGCCGAGCGCTACCGCAGCCAGGGCTACTTCTTCTCCTCCAGCGGCGGCAGCCCCCTGTCGTGCGCGGTCGGTTCCGCCGTCCTCGACGTCATCGCCGAGGAGGGCCTGCAGGAGAACGCCCGCACCGTGGGCGGGCACCTGCGCGCGCGGCTGCTCGACCTCGCGGCCGCGCACCCCCTCATCGGCGCCGTGCACGGCAGCGGCCTGTACGTCGGTGTCGACCTCGTCGAGGACCCGGTCACCCGCGCCCCGGCCGCCGCGGCCGCGGCGGGGATCTGCGACCGGATGCTGCGCCTGGGGATCGTGCTGCAGCGCACCGGCGAGCACGGCAACGTGCTGAAGGTGAAGCCCCCGTTGTGCCTGGACGTCGAGGCCGCCGACTTCTTCGCCGACGCCCTCGGGCGGGTGCTCGCCGAGGGCTGGTGAGCCCCCGGCGCCGCTCCGCCGGACCCCTCAGCCGAGCGGCGCGAACGGCGCGATCGGCACCCCGGCGGCGGTGAGGGCCTCGCGCACCCGCTGCGCGATGGCGACCGCGCCGGGGGTGTCGCCGTGCACGCAGATCGAGGCGGCCTCCACGGGGACGACGCTGCCGTCCACGGCCTCGACCTCGCCCTCGGTGGCCATCCGCACGCACCGGCGGGCGATCTCCTCGGGGTCGTGCAGGACGGCGCCGGGTTCGCCGCGGGGGACCAGCGTGGCCCGCGGGGTGTACGCGCGGTCGGCGAACGCCTCCGCCACGACCTCCAGACCGGCCTCGGCGGCCAGGGCGAGGAAGCGGGAACCGGGCAGTCCGAGCACCGGCAGCGCCGGGTCGTAGCGGCGCACGGCCTCCACGACGGCGGCGGCCTGCGCCTCGTGGTGGACGATCGCGTTGTACAGCGCGCCGTGGGGCTTCAGGTAGGCCACCCGCGTCCCGGCGACGCGGGCGAACGCCTCCAGCGCGCCGAGCTGGTAGAGCACGTCGTTGGTCAGCTCGGCCGGGTCGACCTCGATGAACCGGCGGCCGAAGCCGGGCAGGTCCCGGTAGCCGACCTGCGCGCCGACGACGACGCCGCGCGCGGCCGCCAGCTCGCAGGTGCGCCGCAGCACGGTCGGGTCCCCGGCGTGGAAGCCGCACGCCACGTTCGCGCTCGTCACCACCCCGAGCAGCGCCTCGTCGTCGCCCAGGGTCCAGCGGCTGAAGCTCTCGCCGAGGTCGGAGTTCAGGTCCACGGTCAGCTCCAGATGCTCGAGAGGGTGGCCAGCGAGCGGTAGGCCAGGAACAGCGCCACGAACCAGGCCAGCAGGCCGGCGCCGACCAGCCAGCGCGGGTAGCGGTACCCGCCGAGCAGGTCGCGGCGGCGCAGCGCGACCCAGAGGACGACGACCAGGCCCAGCGGCAGGACGAGGCCGTTGAACGCACCGGCGAACACCAGCAGCTGCGCCGGAGCGGCACCCGCGAGGAGGAAGAAGGCCGAGCACACCACGATGAACGCGATGGTCAGCAGGTTGCGGGTGCGCACCGGGGTGCGGGAGGTGGTGAGGAAGCTGACGGAGGTGTACGAGGCCCCGATGACCGAGGTGAGCGCCGCAGCCCACAGCACGACGCCGAACACCCGCAACCCGACCTGGCCGGCCGCCGACTCGAACGCCGTGGCGGCGGGGTTGTCGGTGGCCAGCGAGACGCCACCGGCGACGACGCCGAGGATGGCCAGGAACAGCAGGGCCCGCATGACCGCGGTGATGACGATGCCGGTGACGGAGCTGCGGGTGATGGCGCGGACGTTCTGCGGCCCGGTGAGGCCGGAGTCCAGCAGCCGGTGGGCGCCGGAGTAGGTGATGTAGCCGCCGACGGTGCCGCCGACGATCGTGGTGATGGCCAGGGCGTCGATCGTCTCCGGCGCGACGACGTTGCGCAGGGCCTGGCCCACGGGCGGGCCGGACACGACCGCGACGTAGGCCGTCATGGCGATCATCACCAGGCCGAGGACGACGACGATCCGGTCCAGCGCGGCGCCCGCGGCCCGGCTGAGGAAGATGGCGATGGCCAGCAGCGCGGACAGCCCGGCGCCCCAGCGGGGGTCGAGGCCGACCATCGCGTTCAGGCCCAGCCCGGCGCCGGCGACGTTGCCCACGTTGAAGACCAGGCCGCCGAGGACGACGAGGCCGGTCAGCGCCCACCCGGCCCCGGGCAGGACGCGGTTGCCCAGCTCCTGGGCCCGCATCCCGGAGACGCCGATGACGCGCCACACGTTCAGCTGCAGGGCGATGTCGACGAGGATGCTGACGACGATGGCGAAGGCGAACGCCGCACCCAGCTGCGCGGTGAACGTCGTCGTCTGGGTGATGAAGCCCGGACCGATCGCGCTCGTCGCCATGAGGAAGACGGCGCCGAGCAGGGTGCGGCGCGCCGCGCGGCGGTCCACGCCGCCGCTCGTGCGGGCGGCCTCGGTGCTCACGAGGTGCTGCCGGGGCGGTCCGCGCGGACCGCGGCACCCGGGGCGGTGACGACGGCGGCCGTCTGGTGGACCTCGCCCCGCCGGTCGCGCACGAAATACGGGTGAGTCAGCTTCGAGAGGTCATCCGG